>JAPPPZ010000145.1 GCA_028817275.1 Gammaproteobacteria bacterium | reverse complement strand
TGCTCAAACGCCCGTTTGCGCGCGTCGATTATTTTCTCCCCCATATCATCGGGAAGAACGTCCGTTATTTTCCGCGCGCTGGAATCGTATTGGCTCACTGCGCCTTTTAGGCGCTTGTGATTAGAGCAAATCGTCAAAATCAAATTAGCCATGGCCGTGCACCTCTTGGGATTAATTGAAAAGAAAACCGCGGAGTCACTCCCCAAACTCCCACTCCCCGGTGTAAGGATTATATTCCAACTCCGCCCCTGGCGGCGCGATTTCCCAGCGGTTTTCGTAGGGATTGTAGCGCGGGCGGTGGTTTTTGGGGGCGAGCTCCCAGGTTTGCTGGTAGGGGTTGTATCGCGGCGAGGAGTTCGGGGCGGCGTAGCGCCATTGGTTGGTGTGGGGGTTGTATTGCAATTGGTCGGCGGGTGCGGCGGTTTCCCATTTTCCGCTGTGCGGGTTGTATTTTTGCCCGGCGCCGGCGTTGGTGGCGAGGAGCAGGAGGAGCGCGGCGGCGGCGGTGAGGGTCGGCTTCGGCATCAAGCGTGAACAATAGCATAAACAGCGCGCCGCCCAATCTGCTATAATCCGCCGCCGACTTTGACCAGAAACGAGCGCCCGCAGAACCATGCCGATTTACGAATATATGTGCCGGTCATGCGGTCATGCGCTGGAGGCGTTGCAGAAAATCGGCGACGCGCCGCTCAGCCGTTGTCCCGGTTGCGGCGCTGAAGAATTGAAAAAGAAGGTGACCGCAGCCGCGTTTCGCCTCAAAGGCACCGGCTGGTATGAGACCGATTTCAAGGACAAGAAAAAGCCGGCCGCCGACAAAAAAGACGCGGCGGAAAAAACCGGCGCCGGCAAAACCGAAAGCAAAAGTGACGGCGAAAGTACCGCCGCCGCCGGCAAAGACAGCGCGGCAAAAAAACCCGCACCGGGGAAAGCCGCGCCGTCACCGGCCTCCGATTAAACACCCGCCGGAAAAAACCATGCGCACCCACCATTGCGGCGAGATACTGCCGGAACACATTGACTCGGAAGTGCTGTTGTGCGGCTGGGTGCAGGGCAGCCGCGACCACGGCGGAGTCATTTTTATCGACTTGCGCGACCGCAGCGGGGTGGTGCAGGTGGTGGTGGACCCGGACATTGATTCTGGCAAAGGTGAAGCCGGCGGAATTTTTCATCTGGCCGAATCGGCGCGCAATGAATCGGTGATGCGGGTGGAGGGGCGGGTGCGGCGGCGGCCGGCAGGCACCGAAAACAAAAACCTGCCCACCGGCCAGGTGGAAGTGGTGGCGCGCGCCATGGAAATGCTGAACCCCAGCGACTCGCTGCCGTTCCAATTGGACGAGGAGGGCGTGAATGAAGCGCTGCGCCTTAAATACCGCTACCTGGATTTGCGCAAGGACGAGATGCAAAAGCGCCTGCGCCAGCGCCACCGGTTGACCAAAGCCATCCGCGGCTTTCTGGATGCGCGGGATTTCGTGGATGTTGAAACGCCGGTGTTGACGCGCTCCACGCCCGAGGGCGCGCGGGATTACCTGGTGCCGAGCCGCACCCAGCACGGCTTGTTCTTCGCCCTGCCGCAGTCGCCGCAGTTGTTCAAGCAGTTGCTGATGGTGGCCGGCGTGGAACGTTACTACCAGATTGCCCGCTGCTTTCGCGACGAAGACTTGCGCGCTGACCGCCAGCCGGAGTTCACCCAGTTGGACATGGAAATGTCTTTTGTCACCGAGCCGGAGGTGCGCGGCGTGGTGGAGGAGATGATGCGCGCGCTGTTCGCCGAGGTGCTGGAAGCGGCCCTGCCCGATCCCTTTCCGCTCATGACTTACGCCGAGGCCATGCGCGATTACGGCAGCGACAGCCCCGACCTGCGCATTCCCATGCGCTTCACCGACATCACCGGCGAGTGCAAGGCGGTGGAGTTTAAGGTTTTCTCCGCCCCGGCCAGCCGCGATGACGGCAGGGTGGCGGCCATGCGCGTCCCCGGCGGCGGCGCGTTGACGCGGCAGCAGATCGACGGTTACACCGAATTTGTCGCCGGTTTCGGTGCCCGCGGCCTGGCCTGGGTGAAGGTGAACGATGCCGCCGCCGGCCGTAGCGGTTTACAGTCGCCGATTTTAAAATTCCTCCCGGATGAAACCGTGCACGCCATCGTGCGGCGGACCGGGGCCGCTGACGGTGATTTGATTTTTTTCGGCGCTGACCGCGCGGGCATCGTCAACGATTCCCTCGGTGCCCTGCGGGTGCGGCTGGGGCGCGACCTCGGCCTGGTGGAGTCCGGCTGGCGGCCGCTGTGGGTGGTGGACTTTCCGCTGCTGGCAAAAGACCCGGCCGGCGGCCAGTGGGCCGCGCTGCACCATCCGTTCACCGCGCCGCGCGAGGAGGACCTGGACAAACTGGAAAGCGCCCCGGGTGAAGTTCGCTCGCGCGCTTACGACCTGGTGCTGAACGGCGCCGAGATCGGCGGCGGCTCCATCCGCATTCACCGCCGCGAAGTGCAGCAGCGCGTGTTCCGCGCCCTCGGCCTGGACGAGGAAACCGGCGCGGCCAAATTCGGCTTTCTGCTGGAGGCCATGCGCTACGGCGCGCCGCCCCACGGCGGCATTGCCCTCGGCCTGGACCGTTTGTCGGCGATGCTGAGCGGCGCCGACTCCATCCGCGATGTGATTGCTTTTCCCAAAACGCAAAAAGCATCGTGCCTGCTCACCGACGCGCCGGGCGCGGTGGACCCGGCGCAGTTGAAAGAGTTGGGCTACACTGTGGCGCCATCCAAACCACCGTCACCGTAGGTGGCGCCGGCAAAACAACCGGGAAAAAATCATGGCCGGCCACAGTAAATGGGCCAACATACGGTTTCGCAAAGCCGCCCAGGACGCGCGGCGCGGCAAATTGTTCACCCGCCTGATCCGCGAAATCGTCATCGCCGCCCGTGACGGCGGCGGCGACGCGGCAAGCAACCCGCGTTTGCGCGCCGCCGTGGACAAGGCGCGGGACGCCAACATGGGCCGCGACGCCATCGACCGCGCCATCAAGCGCGGCACCGGCGAACTGGCCGGTGAACGTTACGAGGAGGTGCGCTACGAAGGCTACGCCGCCGGCGGCGCGGCGGTGCTGGTGGAATGCGCCACCGACAACCGCAACCGCACCATCGGCGAAGTGCGCCTGGCATTCTCCAAGCACGGCGGCAGCCTCGGCGCCAGCGGCTCGGTGGCCTACCTGTTTAACAAAGTCGGCCTGCTGAGTTTTGACCCGGGCAGCGACGTAGAGGGCATCATGGATATCGCCGCGGCTGGCGGCGCCGACGACATCGCCACCGGGGACGGCGACGGCATTGAGGTGCTCACCGCGCCGGAAAATTTTCACGCGGTGCTGGACGCGCTGAAGCGGGCCGGCCACGCCCCGGCCGCGGCCGGCATTGTCTACCGCACCGATGCAATGGCCGAGGTCGGCGCCGCAGATGCCGAGCGGGTGGCGCAGTTGCTGAGTGCGCTGGAAGAACTGGACGATGTGCAGGATGTGTTCACCAACGCCGCGCTGCCGGCGCCCTGAGGCGGTGATGGTGACGGCGCCGGCCGCACTCCGCATCCTCGGCGTGGACCCCGGCTCGCGGGTCACCGGCTACGGCTTGGTGGACGACCGGCGCGACAGTCTGGTGCATGTACAGAGCGGTCAAATTAAACCCGGCAACCTGGCGCTGCCCGGGCGGCTGGAAAAAATTTTCAACGGTATGAACCAAGTGATTGCCGAATACCGGCCCGACCTGCTGGCGGTGGAGCAGGTGTTCATGGCGCGCAACGCGCACTCGGCGCTGGTGCTGGGGCATGCCCGCGGCGCGGTGATTTGCGCGGCGGTGCGCGCCGGGCTGCCGGTGGCCGAATACGGGGCGCGCCGCATCAAGCAGGCGGTGGTGGGCTACGGCGCGGCCGACAAGCAGCAAGTGCAGCACATGGTGCGCGCGCTGCTCGGCATGACGCAGCCGCCGGCGGAGGACGCCGCCGATGCTTTGGCCTGCGCGATTTGCCATGCCCACAGCCGCACCAGAGACCGGCGCCTGGCCGCAGCGGGTGCACAGTCATGATCGGCCACCTGCGGGGCGAGATCGCCGGCAAAAAGCCGCCGCAACTTTTGCTCAGCGTCGGCGGCGTCGGTTACGAACTGGAGGCGTCCATGACCACTTTCAGCGACCTGCCGGAAGTCGGCGCGCGCGCATCCCTGTTTGTGCACATGCTGGTACGCGAGGACTCGCAGCGGCTGTATGGCTTCAGCGCCGCCGCCGAGCGCGATTTGTTTCGCGCGCTGCTCAAGGTGAACGGCGTCGGCCCGCGCGTCGCGCTGGCCATTCTTTCCGGCATGACGCCGCCGGAATTTCGCGACTGCGTCAGCGCCGGCGACGCCGGCAAACTGGTGCGCGTTCCCGGCATCGGCCGCCGCACCGCCGAGCGCCTGCTGGTGGAAATGCGCGACCGCATGGGTGAGGGTGAGGCCCCGGATGCGGCCGCCGGCGCTGCGCCCGACCCGGTGCGCGATGCGGTGAGCGCGCTGGTGGCGCTGGGCTACAAGCCGGCCGAGGCCATTCGCGCGGTGCGCGCCGCGGGTGAGAGCGGCGCGCAAAGCAGCGAGCAATTAATTCGCGCCGCGTTGCGCACCGCGGCGGCGGGGCGCCCATGAGCGACCAGCGCAAAGTTTCGGCCGCCGCCGCTGACGACGAGGAGGTGCGCGTTGAGCGCAGTTTGCGCCCGCTGTGCTTCGCCGATTTTGTGGGCCAGGCGACGGCGCGCGAGCAACTGGAGATTTTCATTCAGGCGGCGCGGGCGCGGCGGGAGGCGCTGGACCATGTTCTGGTGTTTGGCCCGCCGGGCCTGGGCAAGACCACGCTGGCCCACATCATCGCGCGCGAACTCGGCAGCCAGTTGCGCCAGACCTCCGGGCCGGTGCTGGAAAAAGCCGGCGACCTGGCCGCGCTGCTGACCAATCTGGAGGAGGGTGACGTGCTGTTTGTGGACGAGATTCACCGTCTCAGCCCGGTGGTGGAGGAGATTTTGTACCCGGCGCTGGAGGATTTCCAGTTGGACATTATCATCGGCGAGGGCCCGTCGGCGCGCTCCATCAAGTTGAACCTGCCGCCGTTCACCCTGGTGGGCGCCACCACCCGCGCCGGCCTGCTGACCTCGCCGCTGCGCGACCGCTTCGGCATCGTGCACCGCCTTGAGTTCTACAGCAGCGAGGACCTGGTGCGCATCGTCGCGCGCTCGGCGGGCATTCTCAAGGTGCCGGCCGACGAGGCCGGCCTGGCCGAAGTGGCGCGCCGCTCGCGGGGCACGCCGCGCATCGCCAACCGCCTCCTGCGCCGCGCCCGCGACTACGCCGAGGTCAGGGGCGATGGCCGGCTGAGCGGTGAAATCGCCCGCCGCGCGCTGGACATGCTGGAGGTGGACCAGTGCGGGCTGGACGTGCTGGACCGCAAACTGCTGTCGGCAGTGGTGGAAAAGTTCAACGGCGGCCCGGTGGGCGTGGACACCCTGGCCGCCGCCCTCAGCGAGGAGCGCGGCACCATTGAGGACGTGGTGGAACCGTACCTGCTGCAGCAGGGTTTCCTGGTGCGCACCCCAAGGGGGCGCATCGTCACCCCGCAGGCCTGCCGCCACCTGGGCGTGCGCAATCCGCTGGCCGATGATTCGCAGGGGAGCATGTTCGGTTCCTGAGGCCGGGGGCGAAACTCATGCTGTCAATGCCGTGAGCAGTTAAAACGGCCCCGAGTTTCTGCTCGGGAAATCCTTGCTTTCTATGTGCTGAGGCTGGCGCCGGCGGAGGCGGTGGCGTATTTTGAGGACGACGCGGGGGATTGTGGACCGGATGCTGGCTGAGGGGTTGAGCGAGCGGCAGGTGGCGCGGGAGTTGGAGGGGGAGTTGCGCAAGGCCGGGTGGTGG
>JAPPPZ010000094.1 GCA_028817275.1 Gammaproteobacteria bacterium | reverse complement strand
GCGCGGCAGTCGTCGGGCTGCCAGCCGATGGTGACCTGCTGGCCGGGTTTTAAGCCGGCCTGGCCGGAGGCGTTGGGGATTTTGATGATGAAGTCGCCGTGGCCGCACACCGTGACGCGGGTGCGGATGTGGTCGCCGAGGTAGATTAATTCTTCCACCGTGGCGCTGACCACGTTGCCCACCGCGCCTTTGTCCGGGTTGATGGCGACACGCTCCGGGCGCAGCGACAGGGTGGTGCGCGCGCCGACGCCGCCGATGTTGACGGCCAGGGCGGTGACAACCTCGCCGCTGTTGACCTTGACCGTGCAGTTGCCGCCGTTCACTTCGGTGATTTCACCGAGCAGGGTGTTGTTCTCGCCGATGAAGTCGGCGACAAAAGCGTTGTCCGGTTTTTCATAAAGGTCTTCCGGCGACGCAAGTTGCTGAATCACGCCGTCGTCAAACACCGCGATGCGGTTGGACATGGTCAGCGCCTCGGACTGGTCGTGGGTGACATACACCACCGTCACACCCAGCGTTTCGTGGATGTGCTTAATCTCGTACTGCATCTGCTCGCGCAGTTGCTTGTCCAGCGCGCCCAGCGGCTCGTCCATCAGCACCAGTTTGGGCTCAAACACCAGCGCCCGCGCCACCGCCACGCGCTGCTGCTGGCCGCCGGACAACTGCCCCGGGCGGCGGCCGCCGAAGTCGTCCAGTTGCACCATGTCCAGCGCATTTTTGACGCGCTGTTCAATTTCGCCGCGCGCAACGCCGCGCACCTCAAGGGGGAAAGCGAGGTTTTGGTTCACCGTCATGTGCGGGAACAGCGCATAGTTCTGGAATACCATGCCGATGTCGCGCTTGTGCGGCGGCACGTTGTTGATGGATTTGCCGTCGAGAATGATGTCGCCGTGGGTGGCGGTTTCAAAACCGGCCAGCATCATCAGGCACGTGGTTTTCCCCGAGCCGGAGGGACCTAGCATGGTGACGAATTCGCCGCGCTGGATGTCCAGGTTCAGTTGCTTGACCACCAGGGTCTCGCCGTCATAACTTTTCTGCACATCGGTAAAGCGCACGTAAGCATCGGTGTTGGTCATGGTATTCTCCGGCAATTGGCGGCAGTGCGGTTATCTTCGCAAAAGTCCATGGAAAAGTCCACCCTGCTGATTAAACCCGACCCCGAATGCGAGTCGCGCTGGCTGGCGGCCATGGCGCCGTACGCCGACTCCGTTGCGGTGCGCCTGTGGCCTGCAGTCGGCGCGCCGGCCGAGGTGGACTTTGCGCTGCTGTGGGCGCCGCCGCCGGGGCTGCTGGCGCCGCTGGTGAACCTGCAGGCGGTGTTTTCCATCGGCGCCGGCGTGGACGGCATCCTGCGCGTCCCCGACCTGCCGCGCGATGTGCCGTTAGTGCGCATGGTGGACAAATCTTTAACCGAAGGCATGGGCGGGTTTGTGGTTTACCAGTGCCTGCGCTTTCACCGTGATTTTTCCCAATACGAGGCGCAGCAGATTGCGCGCAAGTGGAAAGCGCTGCCGCAAGTGCCGCCGGCACAGCGGCGCATCGGCATCATGGGACTCGGTGAACTGGGCGGTTATGCGGCGCGCCAACTGTGCGCCCTGGGCTTCACGCTGCGCGGCTGGAGCCGCCGGCCGCGCGCGGTGGACGGCGTGGAGACTTTTGCCGGGCCGGGCGAGTTGGAAAAATTTCTGCGCGGCTGCGACATCGTGGTCTGCCTGCTGCCGCTGTCGCCGCAGACCGAAAAAATTCTGAACGCAAAAACGCTGGCCATGCTGCCGCCCGGGGCCTGCGTAATTAATGCCGCCCGCGGCGCCCATGTGGACGACACTGCGCTCCTTGCAGCCCTCGACCGCGGCCATCTCAAAGCCGCGGCGCTGGATGTGTTCAACGCAGAACCTCTGCCCCAGGCCCACCCCTACTGGCGCCACCCCAAAGTCACCATCACCCCGCACGCCGCCGCCTTCACCCTCCCCGAATCCGCCGCCGCGCAAGTGGTGGAAAACATCCGCCGCTGCCGGCGCGGCGAGGCGCTGTTGAATTTGGTGGACCGTGAGGCGGGCTACTGAGGCGCACCGCCCGCAAGCCGGTTCATCCCGGCGAAACGGCAAAAGCAAACACGCCGCCGGCCAGCGGCTGTCCTTTCAGTTGCGCCGCGCTGATTCCGTTGCGCGCCGAAGATACAAACACGGTGTCCAAACCCTCACCGCCCAGCGCCGGACAGGTCGGGCGCGCCACCGGCAGCCGCACCACGCGCGCGACGCCGCCATCGGGGTCATAACGCACCACGCGCCACCCGTCCCATTCCGCGCACCACAAAAATCCTTCCGCATCCACCACCGCGCCATCCGGCACCTGCGGCTTGCCGGCCAGGGAAACAAACACCTCGCGCGCGCCAGGCTCGCCTGCGGGCGACAACTCACAGCGCCAGATGATGCGCTTCGGTGAGTCCGTCCAGTACATCAAACCGCCATCCGGGGAAAAGGCAATGGCGTTGGGAATGGAGACGCCGGTGATGGTTTTTTTTAATTCGCCATCCGGCGATACGCGGTAAATGCTTCCGGCTGCGCTGTCCGCGCCGTCGAGTCGCATCGTGCCGAACCAGAAAGCGCCATGCGGGTCGGCGCGGCCGTCGTTGGTTCGATGCGCCGGCGGCTCGCCTTCAATCGGGCGCCAGTCGTAAAAACAATTCTGTTCCGGGTTGTAGCGGCCCCAGCCGTTGTCCGCGGCCACAACAAAATCGCCATCACCGCCCACCGCCGCCGCGCTCCCCCGGCGCGCCAGCGCAGCCTCGGCAAAACCGCCGCCATCGGCGCCGCAGGACAACAGCCGCCGCCGCAAAATATCAAACCAGAACAACCGCCGCCGCTGCCGGTCCCAAAAAATACCCTCGCCCAACTCACAGGCGCAATCACAAATACACCGCACTTCGCCCATCATGCGCCCCGGCTAAAACGCCAGCGCCCCGCCATCCGCCGAATACACCGCGCCGGTGGTGAAGCCCGCATCTTCCGACAACAGAAACCGCACCAGCGCGGCGACTTCCTCCGCGCTGCCAAGCCGTTCCAGCAGCGCACGCCGTTCAAACGCCCGCCGCGCCATGCGCGCATCTTCGGCGCCCTCAATCAGCCGGTTTATCCACGGACTGTCAATGGCGCCCGGCGCAACGGCGTTGACGCGGATGCCGCGCGGCCCGAGTTCCGCGGCCAGCGCCCGTGTCAGCCCGACCACCGCCGCTTTGGACGCGCAGTACGCGGCGCGCCCGGCAAAGCCGCGAAACGCCGCCACCGAGGCGAAGTTAACCACCGCGCCGCCCGCTTGCATCAGGGGCGCGGCAAAGCGGGTCATCAGCATCGCGCTTGAAACATTGGCGCGCAGCACATCGTTCCAGAAAGCGGCGCCCATGTCCTGCAACGCACACTCGCCCGGTTTGCCGGCAATGTTCACCAACCCGTGCAGCATTTCTCCATCCGCCAGCAACCCTGAAAAAAAATCACGCACCGCATCTTCATCGCCACAGTCCAGTGCGACAATGTCACCCACGGCTTTGATGTCGGTGGCAACCACTTTGCCCGGCAGCGCGGCCGCCACCGCGCCGCCCAGTGCGCCGGCGGCGCCGGTGACCACTGTTATCCGCGTCGCGGGCATGGTTCAGTAAGCCGGCTTGACCGGAAACCAGTCGGCGCGGGCCGGGTCAAGGTAGGCGCCGGTAATGTCATCAACCGCATGTGTGTCAATCGCGCCGCTGTCCGCGGTGACGCCGAGACCGGGGCCGTCCGGTACCGGCAGGCGGCCTTCGCGCACCACAAAAGGCCGGGTGATGACATCACCGCGCAGGTATGAATGCTCGGTATCCACCGACAACGTCATGTTCGGGCATGCCGCCGCCAGGTGAAGGTAGGCGGCCTGGCTGAATCCCAACTCGCCGCCGCTGTGCAAGGTCACCGGAATATTGAAAGATTCGCACAGCGCCGCCGCCTTGAGGCACGCTTTCAATCCGCCCTGTTCGTGCGGGTCGAGAAGCACAATATCAGCGGCGGCGTTGCGGATGATGTTGGCGACGTCGGACAATGTGTAGGCGCTTTCGTCGAGCGCCACCGGAGTCGCGCAACAGCGCCTCAGTTCGGCGCTGCCCGCAAGGTCGTCCATTTCCAGCGGCTGCTCGATGAACGCGAGCTCATAACGCGCCAGCCGCGCCAGTTGCCGTTTCGCCGTGCCGATGGTCCAGGCGCCGTTGACATCGGCGCGCAAATGAACGCCGGCGCCGAGGCATTCGCGCAACGTTGCGACCACCGCGATGTCCTGCTCGCAATTGGCGCCGATTTTCGCCTTGAAGGAACGGTATTTTTGCGCCTGAAAGTCGCGCGCGCGCCGCGCCAGCTCCCCTGGTTCGTCCATGAACAAATACGCCGTCATTTCAATTTCGCGCCGGTATGCGCCGCCCCATAACTGATGCAGGGGCAATCCGGCAATTTGCCCGGCGGCGTCCCACATCGCCATGTCAACCGCCGCCAGCGCCATGACCGCGGCGCGCTTGTGGTGATAGTAACCGGCGCCGAGCACCTGCCGGTGCAGGATTTCGGTGTCGAACACCGACTTCCCCTCGGCCAGCGGCAGGACGCATTTTTCCAGCACCGGGCGGATGAAATCCAGCAGGCAGATGGTCTCCCCGCAGCCGCGTATGCCGCCGGCGGTGGTGAGCTCCACAATCAACCGCGTGGTGCCGTCGCGCACGCCCGAGCCCCAGCGAATCGGGCCGGTGAACGGCATCTTCACCAGCCAGTGGCGGGCCGATGTGATGATGGATTTTTTGTCCGGCATTTTTTCTTCAGTCCAGATACAAGCCGCCGTTGACATCGGTGATTTCACCGGTGATGGCGGCGGCGCGGGCGGAAGCGAGAAACACCACCGCGTCGGCAACGCCCTGCGGCGACGGCAGCGCGCCGAGGGGAATCATCGCCGCCAACTGCCCCCGTTTCTCCGCCGGCAGCGCCTGCAGCATCGGCGTTGCCACCGGCCCCGGCGCAACCGCGTTGACGCGCACACCGTGCTGCGCGCATTCCAGCGCGAGCGCATGCGTCAGCCCGATGACGCCGGCCTTGGAAGCGGTGTACGCGGCGTTGTCGCCGAACAGGGTTCCGCGTTTACCCGCGAATGAGGCGATGTTGACGATGTTGCCGCGCGTTTTTTTCAGTTCAGGCAAAGCCGCCCGGCACATGCGCCAGGACGCGGACAAGTTGATATTGATTACCCGCTGCCAGGATGCTTCGGTGGTTTCCTCCAGGCGCGCCGGCTCGCTGATGCCCGCGCAGTTGACCACCACATCCAACCCGCCAAATTGTGCAACCGCCTGCGCCACCGCCGCCTCGGCGCCGTCCAGAGTACAAAGATCCGCGCCGAAGTGGGCGATGCCCGATTCGCTTGCGGCGGCGCCAATCACCGAGTCAAGGTCAGTGGCCAGTACGCGGGCGCCTTCACCGGCGAAAGCGCGGGCGATGACCCTGCCGATGCCGCCGCCGGCGCCGGTTACGGCCACCGATTTTTTCTCCAGACCGAGTTGCATGTCATTCAGCGCGCAAAGGACTTCACCCATTGCGGCAGTGCCATGGACAGTTCGTCGAGGAAAGTAAGGGCAAGCAGCATTGCAAGAAGCGCCGGGTAAAACGGCAGCATGGTGCGCGCCAACTGCCACAAGCCCACTTTGGCGATGTCCATCATAATGAAAAGGATGACGCCGAAAGGCGGCGTGACGGTACCAATGAGAAGATTGAATATCAAAATGATGCCGAAGTGCACCGGGCTCAGGCCCAACTCCACCACCAGCGGTAAAAGCGTCGGCACCGCAACCAGCAGAATGGCGGTGGTCTCGAGAAAACAGCCGATGACAAGCAGCCCTACGTTCAGCATCAGCAGGATAATCCAGGGATTCTCGCTGAGCGCCAGCATGCCCTGCGCCAGTTTGGCCGGAATTTGCTCGAATGCGATGATGCTGGTGAACGGCACCGCCGCGGCGACAATGAACATCAGTACGCCGCAGACCAGCACGGTTTCCCTTGCCGCATCCAGCAGATGGCGCAACTTCAACTCGCGCTGGACAACACTCAGAACCAGGCCATAGACCACAATCAATGCGCCCAGTTCGGTCGGCGTGGCCACGCCGCCGAGCAGCCCGGCGACCAGGAAGCCCGGCGCCAGCAAACCGGGCAGGGCGCGCCGGAACGAGCGCATCAATTTGCGCGCCGGCGGCGCCGGCAGCACAACCATGGTGTATTTGCCCGACAGCCAGTACACGGTTGCCATTAGCGCAAGCGCCAGCAGCACCCCGGGCACAATGCCGGCAAGAAAAAGGTCCGCCACCGACACACCCGCCAGCACCGCGTAAATGACCATGATCACGCTGGGCGGAATAATCGGCCCGATGATTGCCGATGATGCGGTGACGGCGGCGCTCAGTGCCGAGTTGTAGCCGGCTTTTTTCATCGCGCGAATCTCGATGGTGCCGAGGCCGGCGGCATCGGCCTGCGCGACGCCGGACATGCCGGAAAAAATGACGCTGGCGACGATATTGACGTGCGCCAGGCCGCCGCGCACATGGCCGACCAGGTCGTTGGCAAATTCAAAAATGCGGACGGTGATGCCGGCGCGGTTGAACAAATTGCCGGCGAACACAAACAATGGCACCGCGAGAAACGGAAAGCTTTCCAGTTGCTGCGGCATGCGCTGTGCAACAATTCCCACCGGCAAGTCGCTGAACACCAGAACATATGCCAGCGCACTGAAGCACATCGCCGCCGCCACCGGCACTTGCAGGGCGCCAAGCAGCAGGAACAGCCCGAATAACAGCAGGATGGTCAATAATCTTCCCCGCCCGCCGGCGATGAAAACGGCGGCGGCAGTTGCGCGCCGGCGAGAATGTGCGCAAGGTCCCGCCCCAGCACATACAGCGCGGAAAGCGATATGGATACGCAGGCCCAAATCAGCGGCACCGAAAAGAAAAACGCGCGCGGTATGTCGACCGGCAGGGCGATGCTGGTGGAGCGCATCTCGACCGCGATGAATTTGCGGGCGTAAAACGCGACCACAACGAGGGCGGTGACGGTGACCAGGAGGCTCAGCAACCGCAAAAATATCTTGAACCCGGTGCCGGCGCTGTCCTCAAATGACGAGACGCGAATGTGCCGGTCCAGTTTCATTGCGGCGCCGGCGCCGAGGAACACGGTCCAGATGAACAGGTAGGTGCACAGTTCTTCAACCCACGCCTGCGGCTGGTCAAACAGGTAGCGCGCCACGACCTGGGAAAACACCAGCACAATAACCGCGGCGAGCAGGAACATGCCCGCACCCACTTCCAGCAGGCCAAGGCGGCGGATTACCCCATGGTAAAACAGAAGCGCTTTCATCGTGCCGCGCGCTTTCGCCGCGTTATTCCGCCGCCGAGGCTACATGTCCTGAATCGACTGCCACAGCCCTTTGGACCACAGCCCTTCGTTCTCCAGCCGCTGCACCGCATTAATCGCCTTGCGCTGAAACGGCGCGACATCAATGTCATACACGGTGGCGCCTTCGGCAACCATTTGCCTGAGCAAATCCGATACTTCGTTTTCCGACTCCCGGCGGATCCACAGCACGGCGGCGCGCGCCGACTCGTTCAGCCATTTTTTATGCCGCGCCGGCAGCGAGCGGTAGCGCTGCTCGTTGATAGTGAAACAGACGGTTGAAATCAGATGGCGGGTGAGTGAAATATGCGGCGCCGCCTCGTGAAATTTTTTCGTGATGGCGCCGCCCGGCGGGGCTTCCGCCGCCTCCACCACTCCGGTGCTCAGCGCAAGGTACACTTCAGCCCACGGAACCTGGGTCGGCTTGGCGCCAAGTTCCTCCCACAGTTCCAGATACGCGCGAATTTGCGGCACCCGCATTTTCAGCCCGTTGACGTCCCTGATTGAACGCACCGGATTCTTGGAGTATAAAATGCGCGCGTCGGTCGGCGCCGCGGCGAGGATGCGCAAATTGTGATTCCTGCGCACCCGCTCGGACATTTCGGCGAAGCGCGGGCTGTCAAAAAACGCCTGCATGTGGTCGTTGCCACGGAAAGTGAAACCCCAGGTGAGAATTTCAAAATCCTTGTCGTACGGGGTGAACCACGCCAAAACGTTGCCGAAAGATTCGATGGAGCCGGAAATCATCTGGTCCATCACTTGTTTGGCGGAACCGAATGATTCCCCGGGAATGTAGTTGACCGTGAGTTCGCCGTCTGAGCGCTGCTCCAGGTCCCGCTTGAAGTATTGGTTCATGCGGTCGGTGATTGAGCCGATGGCGTCCGAATTGACCAGGGTAATGGTCTCTTTGGCCGCCGCCACGCCCCATCCGCTGAGTGCAACCGCCGATGCAATTGCAAGCACAAAAAAGGGGCGCAAAATTACGTGCTGAATTGGCATGTTTCGTCCTCCGGCTTGTTTTAATGGTGGATAAAAATGCGGCTGCGGGCAATCCCGCGGGATTTCATATTGCGCATTTTATCCGCGCCTGTCAACCTTGCCGCTTGCGCCGCGCCGCGCTATAATCCGGCCCCTCACCGTCCCCGCGCCATGAATTCCGCTCTTTCCGTCCGCTCCATCAGCAAGTCTTTCGGCGGGCTGCGGGCGGTCCGGGAGTGTTCGCTGGAGATTGCCGAAGGCGCGATTACCGGTTTAATCGGGCCCAACGGCGCCGGCAAGACCACCTTGTTTAACATCATCTGCGGCCTGTTCCGGCCCGACTCAGGCAATGTGCACCTGCGCGGGCGCGATGTCACCGGGCAGCCGGCGCACCGTTTGTTTCACCGCGGCGTGGTGCGCACGTTTCAGATTCCGCATGAGTTCGCCGGCATGACGGTGCTGGAGAATTTAATGCTGGTGCCGGCCGGGCAGAGCGGCGAGAATGTTTTTCGCGCGTGGTTTCAGCGGCCGCGGGTGCGGCGCGAGGAGCATGCCATTGTCAAACGCGCGCACGAGGTGCTGGATGTTTTGCAACTGGGTCAACTGTCCGGTGAACTGGCCGGCAACCTTTCCGGCGGGCAGAAAAAACTTCTGGAACTGGGCCGCGCCATGATGTCCGATGCAAAAGTGGTGCTGCTGGACGAGCCGGCCGCCGGGGTGAACCGCACGTTGATGAAAACTTTAAACGCCGCCATCCGCCGCCTCAACACCGAGCACAACTACACTTTCTGCATCGTGGAGCACGACATGAATTTCGTCCGCCGCATGTGCAACCCGGTGGTGGTGATGGCCGAGGGCGCGACGCTGGCGCAGGGCACCATGGATGAAATCATGGCCGACCAGCGCGTGCTGGACGCCTACCTTGGAGGCCGCCGCGCTTAGCGCCCGGTTTTCATGGCCGCCAGCGTTCTCGACATCACCGACCTGCACGGCGGCTACAGCGGCGGCGCCGACATTTTGCGCGGCGTGTCGCTGAGCGTCGGCGCCGGCGAGATCGTGGTGATTATCGGCCCCAACGGCGCCGGCAAGTCCACCGTCATGCGCGCCGTGTTCGGCCTGGCGCGGGTGCGCAGCGGCCGCATCCGGCTGCGCGGCGAGGACATCACCGGCCTGCCGGCCGACAAGGTGGTGCGGCGCGGCGTCTGTTATGTGCCGCAGGTCGCCAACATTTTTGCAAGTTTAACCGTGGACGAAAATCTGGACATGGGCGCGTTCATCCGCAGGCGCGGCATCGCCGAGGCCAAGGAAAAAATCTACCGCCGCTTCCCGCCGCTGGACAAACTGCGCCAGGCGCCGGCCGGCCAACTGTCCGGCGGCCAGCGGCAGATGGTGGCCCTGGGCCGCGCGCTGATGCTGGAGCCGGAACTGCTGCTGCTGGACGAGCCCACCGCCGGCCTGAGTCCGAAATACATGGATGAAATCTTCAACATCGTGGACGAAATCGGCGCCGCCGGCTTGAGCGTCCTCATGGTGGAGCAGAACGCCCGCCAGGCGCTGGCCATGGCCGACCGCGGCTACATTTTGGCCACCGGCAAAAACCGCCTGAGCGACAGCGGCCGGAACCTTCTCGCCAACCCCGAAGTGGGCCGCATGTTTCTCGGCGGCGAGGGCGAGGGTGACGGTCACGACATGCAAAATGACGGCGGCGTGGTTAAAGGTGGCGGTCGCGACTCCGAAGATGACGGTGGCGACGTTAAAAACCGTGACTCCCATGGTTGAACTGGCGCAACTGTTAATCTACGGCGTGGTGCTCGGCTCCATCATCGCCCTGGGCGCCATCGGCGTGTCCCTCACCTTCGGCGTCCTGCGCTTCGCCAACTTCGCCCACGGCGACTACATGACGGTGGGCGCGTACCTGGTGCTGCCGTTTTATGCCGTCCTGCAACTCCCCATGTTCGCCGCCGTCCTCATCGCCATCGCCGGCACCGCCCTCATGGCCGTCACCATCGACCGCCTCCTGTTCGAACGGCTGCGCCAGGCCGGGCCGCTGGTGCTGCTCATCTCCTCCTTCGGCGTCGGCCTGATGCTGCGCTCGGTGGTGCAGATGGTGTGGGGCCCGCGTACATTGGTTTACGAATCCGGCATTGACCTGCCGCTGCGGCTCGGCGCGCTGCGCATCAAGCCCGACCACCTCACCATCATCGGCGGCGCGCTGCTGCTGGTGTTGACCGTGCACCTGCTGCTCACCCGCACCCGCATCGGCAAAGCCATGCGCGCCATGTCCGACAGCCCGGAACTGGCGCGGGTCAGCGGCATCAACACCGCCCAGGTCATCCTGTTCACCTGGGTGGCCGGCGCCGCCCTCGCCGCCACCGCCGGTTTCTTCCTCGCCCTCGACACCACCCTGCTCCCGGGCATGGGCTGGTTCTTCCTGCTGCCGGTGTTCGCCGCCGCCATCCTCGGCGGCATCGGCCGCCCGTACGGCGCCATCATCGGCGGCTACGTCATCGGCATCACCGCCGAGTTCTCCACCCTGTTCATCAGCGCCGCCTACAAGCCGGCCGTGGCCTTCGCCATCATGGTCGCCATTCTCATCCTGCGCCCCACCGGCATCCTGCGGGGCAACTGAATGGAACTCCTCCTCGGCACCGGCAACTACCTGGTCTTCTTCCTGACCATCGTCAGCGTCTACGCGCTGCTCGCCCTCGGCCTGAACGTACAGTGGGGCTACACCGGCATCCTCAACATCGGCATCGCCGCGTTCTTCGCCGTGGGCGCCTACACCAGCGCGCTGCTCACCGCCCCGGCCACCGCCCAGCCGCCCGGCCTGGGCCTGCCGGTGGCGGTGGGCATGCTGGCCGCCATGCCCATCGCCGGCATCCTCGCCCTCGGCATCGGCCTCATCACCCTGAACCTGCGCTCCGACTACCTGGCCATCGCCAGCATCGGCATCGCCGAAATCGTCCGGCTGTTTTTGAAAAACGAAGAATGGCTCACCAACGGCGTGCGCGGCATGGCCGGCATCCCCCGCCCCTTCGCCGGGGTGGAAGTGTTCGGCTGGAACGCCGGCGGCGCGCTGTACCTCGGACTCGGCGCGATCATCGTCGCCACCGTGTTCATCGCCCTGCAAATTTTGTACCGCGCCCCATGGGGCCGCGCGTTGCGCGCCATTCGCGACCGCGAAGTGGCCGCCGAAGCCATGGGCAAAAACGTGCTGTGGTTCCGCCTGCAGTCTTTCGTCCTCGGCTCCGCCGTCATGGGCCTGGCCGGCGCGGTCTACGCGCACTTCGTCGGCTTTATCAGCCCCGAAGCCTTCGCCCCGCTGTTCGCCACCTTCATCGTCTGGGTCATGCTCATCGCCGGCGGCAGCGGCAGCAACCTCGGCGCCATCGTCGGCGCGCTGGCCATCTGGGCGGTGTGGTCGGTCACCGAACTGCTGGGCCGGATTCCCGAGGAGCCCATCGCCGGCTTCGGCGCGCTGCGGGTGTTTTTAATCGGCCTCCTGCTGCAGGTGATTCTGCTGCTGCGGCCGCAGGGCATCATCCCCGAGCCGCGCGAGTAAACCCCCACCCCCACCATGGAAAAAATTTCCATCCGCGGCGCGCGCACCCACAATCTTAAAAACCTGAATGTGGACCTGCCGCGCGGCCGGCTGATTGTGCTCACCGGCCTGTCCGGTTCCGGCAAGTCGTCGCTGGCTTTTGACACCATCTACGCCGAGGGGCAGCGGCGTTATGTGGAGTCGCTGTCGGCCTACGCGCGGCAGTTTTTGTCGCTCATGGAAAAACCCGATGTGGACACCATTGAAGGCCTGTCGCCGGCCATCAGCATTGAACAGAAATCGGCGTCGCACAACCCGCGCTCCACGGTCGGCACGGTCACCGAAATCTACGACTACCTGCGCCTGCTGTACGCGCGCGTCGGCCGCCCGCGCTGCCCCGAGCACGGCGTTTCGCTGCAGGCGCAAAGCGTCAGCCAGATGGTGGACCAGGTGCTGGCGCTGCCGGCCGGGACGCGGCTGATGGTGCTTGCGCCGCTGGTGGCCGGGCGCAAGGGCGAATACCGCGACCTGCTGGAGTCGCTGCGCCGCCAGGGTTTCATCCGCGCGCGCATTGACGGCCGCGTTTACGAAATCGCCGAAGCGCCGCCGCTGAAAAAAAACATCAAGCACACCATTGAGGTCATCGTAGACCGCCTCAGCAACCGCCCCGACCGCAAACAGCGCCTCGCCGAATCCATGGAAACCGCGCTGCGCCTGTCCGATGGCCTGGCCAAAGTCGCCCGGCTGGCCGCCGACGGCGAGGCTGAGGGTGACGGCGGCGAGATTTTATTCTCCGCGCTTTTTTCCTGCCCGCACTGCGGCTACAACCTGCGCGAACTGGAGCCGCGCCTGTTTTCGTTTAACAACCCGGCCGGCGCCTGCCCGGCCTGCGACGGGCTCGGCGTCCGGCGTTTTTTCGATCCGCAGCGGGTGGTCAGCGAACCCGGCCTCAGCCTCGCCGCCGGCGCAATCCCCGGCTGGGACCGCCGCAACGCATGGTATTTCAGCGCCATTCAATCGCTGGCGCGGCACTACGGTTTTGACGTGGACAAGCCGTTTAAATCGCTGCCGAAAAAAATCCGCCACGCCGTTCTCCACGGCAGCGGCGGCGAGCCGGTGACCTTCACCTACCCCGGCTTCCGCGGCCGCCGCACCCGCCGCAGGCACGCCTGGGAAGGCGTCATCCCCAACCGCGAGCGCCGCTACCACGAAACCGAGTCGGTGACGGTGCGCGAATATCTGGAACGTTTCATGAGCACCAAACCGTGCGACGACTGCGGCGGCAGCCGGCTGCGGCTGGAGGCGCGCAACGTGCTGGTGGGCGGTTTGCCGGTGCATGAGGTGACGGCGATGCCGGTGGAACAATGCCTGCAATTTTTCCGCCAGTTAAAACTGGACGGCCAGGACGCGCGCATTGCCGAAAAAATCGCCGCCGAAATTAACCAGCGCCTGCAGTTCCTGGCCAACGTGGGCCTGGAATACCTGGCCCTGTCGCGCACCGCCGAAACTTTGTCCGGCGGCGAGGCGCAGCGCATCCGCCTGGCAAGCCAAATCGGCTCCGGGCTGGTGGGCGTCATGTATGTCCTGGACGAGCCGTCCATCGGCCTGCACCAGCGCGACAATGCCCGCCTGCTGGACACGCTGTTCCGCCTGCGCGACCTCGGCAACACCATCATCGTGGTGGAGCACGACGAGGAAACCATCCGCAGCGCCGACCATGTGCTCGACCTCGGCCCCGGCGCCGGCCGCCACGGCGGCGCGCTGGTGGCCCAGGGCGCGCCGCGCGACATTGAGGCCAGCCCGGCCTCCATCACCGGCCAGTACCTGAGCGGCAAACGCCGCATCCGCGCCCCGGCGGCCCGGCGCAAGGCCGACCCCGGGCGCATGCTCACGTTGCGCGGCGCGCGCGGCAACAACCTTAAAGACCTCACCGTCGGCTTCCCCCTCGGCCTGTTCACCTGCGTCACCGGCGTTTCCGGCTCCGGCAAGTCCACGCTGGTGAACGACACCCTGTTCCCGGTGGTGGCGCGCGAGTTGTACGGCGGCAAGGCGCTGCCGGCCGGGCACGACTCGGTGGACGGCCTCGAGCACCTGGACAAAATCATCGACATCAACCAAAGCCCCATCGGCCGCACCCCGCGCTCCAACCCGGCCACCTACACCGGCCTGTTCACCCCGGTGCGCGAGTTGTTCACCCAGACCCCGGAAGCGCGCGCGCGCGGCTACAAGCCCGGGCGCTTTTCGTTCAATGTCAAAGGCGGCCGCTGCGAGGCGTGCAGCGGCGACGGTTTAATCAAGGTGGAAATGCACTTTCTGCCCGACATTTACGTTTCCTGCGACAGTTGCAAAGGCGCCCGCTACAACCGCGAAACCCTGGAAGTGCATTACAAGGGAAAGAACATCAGCCAGGCGCTGGACATGACGGTGGAGCAGGCCGCCGAATTCTTTTCCGCGGTGCCGGTGATCAAAAGAAAACTGGACACCCTGCTCGCCGTCGGCCTCGGCTACATCCACCTCGGCCAGAGCGCCACCACGTTGTCCGGCGGCGAGGCGCAGCGCATCAAACTGGCGCGCGAATTGTCCAAACGCGACACCGGCCGCACGTTGTATGTTTTGGATGAACCCACCACCGGCCTGCACTTCCACGACATCCAGCAACTGCTCAACGTGCTGCACCAGTTGCGCGACGACGGCAACACCGTGGTGGTCATTGAACACAACCTTGAAGTGGTCAAAACCGCCGACTGGATCATCGACTTGGGCCCCGAAGGCGGCCACCGCGGCGGCCAAATCATCACCGCCGGCCCGCCGGAAGAAGTGTGCCGCCACCCCGCCTCCCACACCGGCCGCCACCTCGCCGCCCATTTCCGCCGCGCCGCCGCCGCCGCATGATTCGTGCTACACTCCCCGCCCCGACAACCTGACCCGAGGCCGCCGCCATGAAAACCGCCAACCCTGTCTTCG
>JAPPPZ010000156.1 GCA_028817275.1 Gammaproteobacteria bacterium | reverse complement strand
CGGCGCGCCACGGCCAGGTAGAGGGCGATGAAGATGGCGCCCAGGCCGATGGCGTGGTGGGGGGCGAAAACTTCACCGAGAAACAGCACCGCCATCACGCTGACAAACACCGGGATGAGGTTGTAGGACAGGCCGGCGAGGTTGGCGCCGCCGGTCTGGACGCCGCGAATCCAGCACAGGTTGCCGGCAATGGACGGCAGCAGCGCGACATACAAAATAACCGCGATGTTCACCGCGCTCAGCGCGAAACCCGCGCCATTGGCGATGTCCCATAAATAAAACGGCACGATGCCGACGGTGCCGGCGGCGCATTGAAAAGTGAGCAGGCCCACGTTGTTCACCCTCACCGGCGCGCGCCGCACCATCACCGAGTAGAACGCGAAAGAAATGATGGCGGCCAGCATCAGCAGGTCGCCAATGTTGAAACGCAGTGCCGCCAGCGCGCCCAGGTCGCCGCGGCACAGCACCCACAGCACGCCGGCCACTGCAATAAACAAACCGCACACCGCGCGCCCGGATGCGCGCTCCTCGCCGGTCAGCCAGGTGAGCACAAAAATAAACGCCGGCATGGAGGCGCCGAGCACGCCGACGTTGATGGCCGTGGTCCAGTGCAGCGCCCAGTATTGCAGCGTGTTGTAGGTGGCGACATTGAGCACCGAGATAAGCAGAAAAAACCGCCAGTGGCGCATGTAGCCGGCGCGCTCGCGCCACACATGGCGCAGGCCAAACGGCAGCAGCAGCAAAACCGCCACCGCCCACCGCCAGAAAGAAAGGGTGAAAGCCGGAATGTGCTCGCTGGCAAACCTCCCGACCACGGCGTTGCCGGCCCAGAACAACGTGGCCAGTGCAAGAAACGCCAGCGGCAGCAGCACCGCCGCGCCGGCCGGCGGCGGCCGGGCGTGGCTCATGCAAGTTTGCTGCCGTTGGGCACCGGCCGCTCCGGCTGCGCCAGCACCACGGCGCCGCTGGCGTCGACAAAACCGGTGACCAGGCACTCGGAAAAGAACGGCCCGATTTGCTTGCGCGGAAAATTCACCACGCCAATCACCTGGCGGCCGAGTAATTCTTCGCGGCGGTACAGGCCGGTGATTTGCGCGCTGGATTTTTTGACGCCGCATTCGCCGAAGTCGACGGTCAACTTGAACGCCGGCTTGCGCGCCTCGGGAAATTCCTCCACGGCGGTGATGGTGCCGACGCGCAGTTCCACTTTGGCGAAATCGTCCCAGGTAATTTCGTTCATGATTTTTTCCTCACGGGTTGGGGCGGTAGAGAATGAAGGTTAAATCATCGGCATGGCCCGGCAGGCCGTCACCGTCGCCGCCGGCCATGCGCCGCGCGGCGGCGGCGGCAAGATTGGCGGCGGCCTCGGGCAACTTGGCGGCGCAAATCATGTGTGAGATTTCGCGCTCGTAAAAATTGTCCCACAAACCGTCGCTGGCCACCGTCACCGTGTCGCCGGCGGCTAACGCCACCGCATCGCCGGCCTCCAGATAAAAATCGGCGCCGCCAATCACGTTGTTCACGATGTTGCGCTGCGGGTGGCGCAATGCCTGTTCCTCGCTGAGCGCGCCGCTGCTGAGGGCCGCGCCGCTGGGCGAGTGCGCGGCGGTGCGGAATTTTCTGCCGCCGCGCCGGTTGGTGACCAGCACCTCGGTGTCGCCGGCGTGGCCGGCGCGCACCGTAAGGCCTTCAACCACCGCCGTGCCGATGGTGCAGGCGTTGCCAAGGCCGCCGGCCAGCAACGCGCGGTTGGCGGACTGCAGTGCCGCTTCCACGGCGGCGTCCAATGCCGCGCCGCGCCGGCCGGTGCCGCTGAGTTCCCGCACCAGCGCGGCGATGACGGTGTCCGAGGCCTCGCGCCCGGCCGGCAGGCCGCCGAGGCCGTCGGTGACGGCCAGCACGCCGCAGCCCTTGCCGCAGGAAATGAGCGCGGCGCGGTCCTCGTTGGGTGCGGTTTTTTTCCAGGGCGCGGCGGCGGTGAACAGCACGGCGGCGCCGCCGGCAAAATCATGTGCCTGGAAATTGCGCGCGGCATCGGCGGTCACCGCCCGCGCCGGGCTGTTGTGCGCGGCGTTCACCTTGAGGCGGAACTCCACTGCATGGTTTCCAGATAGGATTTAATGTCGCGCGCGCTGCGGAACTTGCGGAAGATTAAATCTTTTCGCAAACCGCAGCAGATGGATTTAATTTCCGGCGGATGTTTGGCGTAGCGCTTCTGCCCGCCGAGGGCGTCGTACAAAATGCGGATTAAACACTGCACATCGTAGCGGATGTTTTCGCGGCGCGGCGCCGGCCAGTGGAAGATGTCCAGCACTTTCAAGTCAAAGCCCAGTCCGTGGCGCTGGATAATCACGTTTTCCGGGTGCAGGTCGCCGTGGTATTCGCCGATGGCGTGGATTAAACCGATGCCGGAGGCCAGCGCATGCAGCAGGTGAAGCCCCTGAAACGGCGACAGCCGCCCGCCGGGCTGGCGCTTGAGAAAATCACTCAGCAATTCGCCGTCCACAAAATCCGAAACCAAAATGGAAACATCCTGCCCGAAATAATTAAACGTCTCGCGCGCGTGGTATTGAATGATAATCGGGCACGAGCGCAATGCATGCAGCCGTTGCGCGCATTCGCGCAGCGCGCGGTCTTTGGGGTTGCGCTGGGGGAAGAAAAATTTCGCCGTGCGGTCGATGCCGGTGAACATTTCCCGCACCAGGTAAACCTCGCCCTCCCAGCCGGCGCCGAGGAAGCCGGTCACCTGGTATTTGCCGGCGATTTCAACCCCCGGCTGCAGGCGGAAAGATGTAATTGGCGCCCGGCTGATTTTCATCAGGCCATTGTGCCACAGCGCAGCGCCGGCCCGGGTCATCCGCCGAGGAACAGCCGCCCGACCTGGGCGTTTTCCAGCAACTCGCGGCCGCCGCCGGCCAGCGCCAGTTGCCCGGAAACCAGCACATAGCCGATGTCGGCGAATTCCAAACCTTTGCGCGCGTTCTGTTCCACCATGATGACGGTTTTGCGCTCGCGCCGGCACAGGTCGGTGAGAATCTCAAAAACCATGCCGATAAATCGCGGCTCAAGCCCGATGGACGGCTCGTCCACCAGCAGCACCTGCGGGTCCATCACCAGCGCGCGGGAGATTTCCAACAGGCGCCGCTCGCCGCCGGACAGCACCCGCGCCGGCTGCGCCCGGCGTTTGGCCAGTTGCGGGTATTTTTCACACACCGCCTCCACCGCGGCTTGTGCCTGCGCGCGGTCTTGCATCAGGTAGCCGCCCATCAGCAGGTTTTCCTCCACCGTCATGTCGGGGAACACCGAGTTGTCCTGCAGAATGTAGGCGATGCCGGCCTGGCTGAGTTTGGCGGCCGGCGGCATGCGGGTGACTTCCTCGCCGTCCACAAAAACGGCGCCGCCGCGAATCACGGTGAAGCCGTAGATGGAGTGCAGCACGGTGGACTTGCCGGCGCCGTTGGGGCCGATGAGGCACAGCGACTGGCCGCGCCCGACTTGCAAGTCCACGCCGTGCAGGATGTCAGTGCGGCCGTAGCCGGCGGTGAGGTTTTCCACGCGCACATAATTGTCGTCGCCGGCCAGTTGCGCCAGCGCGCTGCGCGGCACCTGGTGGCGCATCAACTCGGCGCTCTCCCGCGCCACCTGGTCCACCGACAGCACCGTTTGTTCGGCCGCCATCACTGCGCCCCGAGGTAGGCGCTGAGCACCCGCGGATCCTCCTGCACTTCCTGCGGCGTGCCGGCGGCGAGCAGGCTGCCGTGGGCGAGGCAGTAGATGTGCTGCGCAAGATTCATGATCACCCGCATGTTGTGCTCAATCACCAGCAGCGTGATGCCCAACTCGGCGTTGGCGCGCAGCAGACGGTCCATGATGCCGTTAATCAGCGTCGGGTTGATGCCGGCGGTGGGCTCGTCCAGCAGCAGCATCTTCGGCTCGTTCATCAGCGCCATGGCGAACTCCAGCAGTTTCTGCTGGCCGAAAGACAACTCCCCGGCGCGCAGGCGGCGTTTTTCGAACAGGCCCACAAACTCCAGCAGCGATTCCGCCTTCTCGGTCACCACCGCCGGCACTTTGCGGAATAATTTCTGCCGCGCGTTTTCAGGACCGCGTTGCGGCGCGCTTATCTGCATGTTCTGCACACAGTCCATGGCGCCGTAGACGCGGGTTTGCTGGAACGTGCGCAGCAGGCCGAGGCGGGCGATTTGCGGCACCGTGCGGTGCTTGATTTCGCGGCCGGCAAAAACCACCGAGCCGCTGTCCACCGGATGGTGGCCGACGATGCAGTTGAACAACGTGGTCTTGCCGGAACCGTTGGGGCCGATGAGTCCGGCGATGGCGCCGGCGTCCACGCTGAGGCTGAGCGCGCGGTTGGCGGTGACGCCGCCGAAGGACTTGCTCACTTTGCTGACCTGCAGCAGCGCGCTCATGGTTGCGACTTCGAAAGTGACGGTTGCGACGTTGAAGATGACGGTTTCACCGCCGCAGCCGCCGCCCGCCCGGCGGTGCGCTCGCGCAGCCAGCCGAGAATGCCGAGGGGCAGGAAGATGACGATAAGCACCGTCAGCAGGCCCAAAATCATGCGGTCCCAGCCCAGCAGGTAAGTCCACAAAAACTCCCGCGACACATGAAAAATCATCGCGCCAATCACCGGCCCCCACAACGTGCCGCGCCCGCCCATGATGGCCATGAGAATCATCCACACGCCCAGGGTCGGGCCGGCGAAGGCGGTGTCCACCGGGTCCACAAAGCCGATGAAGTTGCCGTAGGCGCCGCCGGCCAGGGCCAGGAACACCGCCGACAGGCACCAGGCGATGGTTTTGTAGCGCGTGGTACGCAAGCCCATGGCCTCGGCCTTGTCCTCGTTGTCGCGGATGGCGTTGAGCGCGAGGCCGAAGCGGCAGCGGTACACCGCGGCCAGCACGCCGAAGCAGGTGAAGGCCAGCAGCATGAAATAAAAATAGAAAAACCGGTTGCGCTCGCCCAGCAATTCCGGAAACAGCGGCGTCACCAAGCCGGAGCCGGCGCCGATGTAGTCGGTGCCGCCGGCAATCTCGCCCATGGCGATGCCGAGTCCCAGGGTGCAGATGGCGAAGTAGTGGCCGCGCAGCCGCAAAATGCCGGCGCCCAACACCGCCGCCGCAATCACCGCCAGCACCGCGCCAAGGACGAGGCCCAGGGCCAGGCCGCCGAGGTACTGCAGCGGCGCCAGTTGCGAGGCCACGCCGCCGGCCACGTGGGCGTATTCCTCAACGCCGAAAAACAAATCGCGCTGCACCACCGCCGTGGTGTAGACGCCGATGCCGAAAAACACGATGTTGCCGAAAGAGTTGTAGCCCATCTGCCCGCCGACGATGTCCCAACTCAGCGCCAGCACCACCATCACCCACAGCAGCGCCAGTTGCGACTGGTATTGCGGCAGCACAAACGGCGCCGCCACCGCCGCAACAGTCAGCGCGACGTAACCCGCCGCCCGCGCCGCCTTCACCGCAGCACCTGCCGCCGCCGGCCGAGGCGGAAACTGCGCCACAGCAGAATCACCACCAGCAGCGAGAACACAAACGCCGCCTGAAACTCGGCGCCGAGGATGAAGCCGGCGAAATTCTCCGCCGCGCCGAGGCCCAGCCCGGCCAGCACCACGCCGGCCACGTTGCCGATGCCGGCCACCACCACAATCATGAACGAGCGCACCGTGTAAATGATGCCGATGAACGGATGGATGACCCAGACCATCACCACCAGCGCCCCGGCGGCGCCGCACAGCGCGGCGTTGAGGGCGAAGGTGAGGGCGTAGACGCGGTCGGTGTCCACGCCCATCAGCCTGGCGGCGCGGTTGTTTTGGGCGGTGGCGCGAATGGCGCGGCCGGCGCGGCTGCGTTTCATGAACACCATCAGCGCCGCCGCTATCACCAGCGCCATGGCGAAGGCCACCAGTTTAATGTTGGCGATGACGATGTCGCCGCCGTGCAGAAACAGCGAGCCGAGTCCGGGGTCGGCGCTGTGGATGTC
>JAPPPZ010000046.1 GCA_028817275.1 Gammaproteobacteria bacterium | reverse complement strand
GGGGGGGGGGGGGGGGCGATATGGGTGCGGGTGCGGGTTTTCATGGCGGGCCTCCGTTAGGCGGGTTTCAGGTTGGGGGGAATATAGCATGAAAAAAAGGGCGGCGTCAACGCCACTTGCCGCAGCGCGCCGGCGGCGATATTCTCGGCGTCATGGACGGGCAAACCAAGACGCTGATTCTGACCGGCGCCAGCCGCGGCATCGGGCATGCCACGGCGAAGGAGTTTGAGCGGCATGGCTGGCGGGTGATTACCTGTTCGCGGCGGGCGTTTTCCAACGAGTGCCCGTGGAGCGGCGGGCCCGACAACCACATTCAAATCGACCTCGGCGATGCCGGCAACCGCGCCGCCGGCGTGGACGAGTTGCGCAGCAAGTTGGAGGACGGCGCGCTGCATGCGCTGGTGAACAACGCCGCCATCTCGCCCAAAGCCGAGGACGGCGGCCGGCTGGGCGCGCTGGACACCGGCATGGGCGACTGGATGCGCGTGTTTCAGGTGAACTTCTTCGCGCCCATGGTGCTGGCCACGGAATTGATTGAGGAATTGCGCGCCGGGCGCGGCAGCATCGTCAATGTCACCTCCATCGCCGGCGGCCGGGTGCACCGCTTTGCCGGCAGCGCCTACGCCACCTCCAAAGCCGCCCTGGCCGCGCTGACCCGGGAAATGGCGGCCGACTTCGGCCCCCTCGGCGTGCGCGTCAACGCCATCGCGCCGGGGGAAATCAACACGCCCATTCTGTCGCCGGGCACCGAGGGCTTGCTGAAGGACATTCCCATGGGCCGCCTGGGCACGCCGGAAGAGGTGGCGCGGACCATTTTCTTTTTGTGCAGCGGCGATTCCAGTTACATGACCGGGGCGGAGGTTCATATTAACGGCGGGGAACATGTTTGAGGGTTGCGGGGGTGACGCCCGGCGCGCGGCAAAAAGTGCTGGCTGTCTTCGGCACCCGCCCCGAAGCCATTAAGATGGCGCCGGTGATTCGTGAATTGCGTGTTCGGCCGGATGAATTTGAAAGGAAACGCCACAACCGTCTCGCTGGCGGTATAGGTGGAAAATGCCTGAAAATGACGGTATATTTGTGGTTGACATTTGCTGATAGAGGGTTTAGCTTTACTTGCCAACATGTGTGGAGGAATTCAATAATGCCTTACAGCGCAATGGCAGTCGCAAATTATTTTCTGGACTGTGCGAATAGCGCAGACCGGGAAATCACCCCGATGAAGATGCAGAAACTCGTGTATTTTGCTCATGGGTGGCATTGGGCCATTTTTGGGAAGCCTCTCATCAAAGAGGATGTTATGGCTTGGAAATTTGGCCCGGTTATCGAGCCGTTGTACCACGGATTTAAGAAATATGGGAAGTCTGCAATCACTGACCCGGGTGTTGTGTTGTCTTTCGACAAAGATGCGGACGGCAAGGTAGATATCTTGTCGGGAAAATTTGTTATCCCCCGCATACCAAGGGATGATATAAATCCCAAGGTCAAAGAACTGCTTGATGCGGTTGAGATCTGCTATGGAAAGTTAACGGCTATCCAGCTTTCCAATCTTACACATGCTCCAGACTCTCCTTGGAGCGGTGTCCGCGCGGAAGGGGACCTCGTTTCAAGAAACAAAATTATCCCCACTGAGGATATAAAGAAATATTTCAAAAAGTTGAGCGAGTCCTCAGATCGGGGGGATATCACCTCAGCGAAGGCGGTGAAATGAGCGAAATTGCGAAAAAAATTGCCGCCAGCACATCGAGAGCGAATGAAGCGCCGGGTGGCGGTAGCGATGCGGCCACTATAGAGGAAGAGACAATGGAAAGAGAGAAGCGTGAAGGGGAAATTTCCCCCATGTTGCTTTCCTATGTGAAACACCTCGAAAGCCTGACCGCCAATCTCGATCAGGCTAGGAAGGAAAGGAAAAAGTATACCCGGAAAATATTCTGGGGAATTGTTGTTTGGCTGGTTATTGTGATGGCTATCACAATACTGGATGGAATACAGTGTATTCCATTCAAACTACCTGATTATGCTCTCGTTGCTCTCATTTCGGCAACAGGCATTGCCACTACCGGAATGGTTATTGCGGTAATGGCGTCTATGTCCAAAGGACATGGCGGTGCTTTTACGGAGCAGCACTATCTCAGTGCGTTGTCTAATGTTGTCAGTAAGGCAACCACACAAAGTGCCAAATAATCATGGCCGTTGTGTGCTGTTTTCTGAACAGCGTCCGCGAGCTGTTAACGCTCCTCAAACCAAATCCCGCAACTGGCGGTACAGGTGCGACTCGCGTTTGAAGAAGCCTTCGGTGTGGAATGAATCTTCCAGATGCAGAACTTCGTAGTCCAGATGGTGGCACAGTTCGTGCACCAAAGTGCGCAGGAAAGTTTTGAAGGCCACCACCTGTTCGCGCTGGGCGGTGCGCATCCACAAAGTGATTAGCGCCGGCTGCGGCGGCTCGGCGAGGAGGCCGCTTTCGTCCAGAATGCCGGGCTCGTTGGGTTCGTACAAACCGTGCAGTTCGCTGTCGGCGTTGCTCGGCCGGCGCTCGCGCACCTGCACTTTAATCGGCGGCGCCTTTAAGATGGCGGCCAGGCGGTCGCACACGCGCTGCGATGTTTTTTGCACGCGGTGGCGCGAGGCGCGGGCGAGGGCGGCATCAAGCGCGGCCAGCAGCGGCGCCAGGCCGGCGGTGGTGGACAGGGTGACCCGGTGGAAGCGGTCGCTCTGGCGGTACACCGCTTTTTCGCGCGCGCTCAGTCTGGCGTAGTAGCCGTAAACCATGGGCGGAAGTGTAGTATAATCATCGGCTTTTATTTTACCGCCATGCCAGACATTCCCTACAAAACCGATGATTTGCGGATTGCGGAGATTCGCACGGTGGCGACGCCGGCGCTGATTTGCGAGGAGTTGCCCATCACCGAAGGCGCGGCGCGGGTCACCCACGACACCCGGCTCGCCATCCGCGACATTCTGCAGCACCAGGACGACCGCCTGCTGGCGGTGGCCGGACCGTGCTCCATCCACGACACCGCCGCCGCGCTGGAATACGCCGGCCGCCTGCGCGAGGTGCGTGAGCGGCTGGCCGGCGCGCTGCTGGTTGTGATGCGGGTGTATTTCGAAAAACCGCGCACCACCGTCGGCTGGAAGGGTTTAATCAACGACCCGGATTTGGACCGCAAATTCAACATCAACAAAGGCCTGCGCATGGCGCGGCAGTTGCTGCTCGACCTGAACCACCTGGGCATGCCGGCCGGCACCGAATACCTGGACATCATCACGCCGCAGTACATCGCCGACCTGGTGGCCTGGGGCGCCATCGGCGCGCGCACCACCGAGAGCCAGGTGCACCGGGAACTGGCCTCCGGGCTGTCCTGCCCGGTGGGGTTTAAGAACGGCACCGACGGCAACATCAAGATCGCCGCCGACGCCATCAGCGCGGCGTCGCGCGCCCATCATTTTCTGTCGCTGACCAAGTCCGGCCACTCGGCGATCTACAGCACCACCGGCAACCACGACTGCCATGTCATTTTGCGCGGCGGCGCCGAGCCCAACTACGATGCGCAGGCGGTGCAGCGCACTGCGGAAGTGCTGGAGCGGAACACGCTGCCGGCGCGGATGATGATTGATTTCAGCCATGCCAACAGCGCGCGCCAGCACCGCCGGCAGGTGGAGGTGGGGCGCGACGTGGCGGCGCAAATCGCCGGCGGCGAGCAGCGCATCATCGGCGTGATGATTGAGAGCCACCTGAAAGAGGGCAAGCAGGCCGCCCCGGCGGCCGATGATGACGCCGCGCGGCTGGTTTACGGCCAGAGCATCACCGACGCCTGCCTCGGTTTTGACGACACCGCGCCGCTGCTGGAGGAACTTGCGGAAGCGGTGGAAAAACGTCGCGGCGCGCGGCTGGCGGCGGCCGGGTGACGGCGGCGGGCCTGAAACGGCGGCCGCGGAGTCAACAGTCCCGGCCGGGAGTTATGAAGCAGTCTCCAACTGCTGCACCGCAATGCTTTCCGCCTCCACCATCACCGGGATGTCGTCCACGATCTTGTAGATGGTGCGGCCGCCTTCGGTGAGCAGCGCGTCTTCCAGCGGCTCGTTGAGCGGCCGGCCGTTCTGCTGTTTGATGCGGCCGGTGGCGATGGCGTCGTTGAGTTTTTGCAGTTGCGTGGGGGTCAGGCGGCGCAGCGGCCGCTTGGTCACCGGGCAGCGCAGCAGGGCGAGAAGTTTTTTGTCAACCATCACCCCAGCATAACAAAACATGGCCGGCGCAAACAACTCAAAAAAAGCGGTGCTCGCCGCCATCATCGGCAACGGCATGTTGACGGTGCTGAAGTTCGCCGCCGCCGCGGCCACCCAGTCGGCGTCCATGATGAACGAGGCGGTGCATAGTTTGATGGATGCGCTGAACCAGGTTTTTCTGCTGCTCGGCCTGGTGCAGGGCGCGCAGCCGCCGGACCGCAAATATGCTTTCGGCCACGGGCAGAAAAAATACCTGTGGAATTTGTGGAGCGCCATCGGCCTGTTCGCCATCGGCGCCGGCCTCGGCCTGGCGCATGCCTGGCACGCGCTGCACAACCCGGCGGCGGTGGACTGGAGTGCGACGGTGGACGTATTAGGCGCAGAGTTGTCGCTGCTGTGGGTGTCGGCGCTGGTGCTGGGCGTGGCGCTGGTGGTTGAGGGCGCGGTACTGGTGGTGGCGGCGCGGGAGTATTTGCGCCGGGCGCGGGCCGCCGGCTGCGGCGCTTTCGCCTACCTCGGCCGTTCCACCGACCCGACGCTGGTGGCGGTGCTGCTGGAGGATGCGGTGGCGGTGCTCGGCGTTTTGTTTGCGGCGGCCGGCATCGGCCTCAGCGCGGCCACCGGCGATTCAATTTACGACGTCATTTTCTCGGCGCTGATTGCGCTGATGCTGGGCGCGGTTTCGTTTTTTCTCGGCGCGATTAACATGCGCTTTCTCACCGACATCCGCGACCCCGGCGCCGAGCGCGCGCTGCGCGAAATTCTCGCGGCGCATGCCGAAGTGGAATCGTGCCACGACCTGCGCTCGGTGGTGGTGGACGAGTCCAACACCGTGGTGGTGGCCGAGATTGAACTCAGCGAAGAGGCCCTGGCGCGCGGCCTGCGCGAGCGCATCGCCGAAATCAAAAAAGAAATTCTCGCCGGCAGCGGTGAGGGTGAAGGTGAAGGCGGCGCCATGCACGGTTACGCCGAGTTGCGCGCGCCGGTGCAGGCCACGCTGGAGCGCGCCGAGCAGGTGATCGACGAGGTGGAGCGGCGCCTGCGGGCGGTGTGCCCGCGGGTGGCGCATGTGACCATGGAGGTGGAAGGCATCGCCCGGCCGTGTAACAATACCGCCAACCCCAACCCAAACCGAACGGGAGGAGCAAACCCATGTTGAAAAAGATCGCGGCCATTTTGCTCGGTGCAACCGCCTTGCTGCCGCTGCAATTTGCCATGGCGAAAGTGGAGGGCGGCACCATCATCCTCGGCGCCGCGGTTTCGCTGAGCGGAAAATACACCACCGCCGGCAACCACACGCAAAAGGGCTACGACCTGGCGGTGAAGCACATCAACCGCGCCGGCGGCGTCAGCGTCGGCGGCAAAAGTTATGAACTCAGGATCATCTACTACGACGACGAGTCCACCCCGGCGCGCGGCGCCCAACTGGCCGAACGTTTAATCCGCCAGGACGGCGTCAAGTTCATGCTCGGCCCCTACAGTTCCGGCCTCACCAAAGCCATGGCGCCGGTCACCGAGAAGTACAAAATCTCCATGGTGGAGGCCAACGGCGCATCGCGCTCGCTGTTCAACAAAGGCTACCGCTACCTGTTTGCGGTGCTGTCCACGTCCGAGCAGTATTTGCAGGAGGCGATTAACCTGGCCGCCGAGCAGGCGCGCAAGGAGTCGCGCTCGCCGACGTCGCTGAAGGTGGCGGTGGCCACCGAGAATGACCCGTTCTCCCAGGATATCCGCGCCGGCGTGCTGGAGGACGCCAGGCGCCACGGCATGCAGGTGGTGGTGGACGACAAACTGCCGCGCGAGTTGAACGACATGGCGGCCACCCTGACCAAGGTCAAGGCGCTGCGCCCGGATGTGCTGGTGGTGTCGGGCCACTCCAAAGGCGCCGCGCTGGTCACCCGCCAGGCCGCCGAGATGAAAGCCAACGCGCCAATCATCGCCATCACCCACTGCGAGTCGGCCAATGTCACCGACCGCGAAAAATTTGGCCGCCGCGCCGAGGGCATTTTGTGCGCATCGCAGTGGGCCGACACGCTCAGTTACTCCGACTCCCTGTTCGGCAGCGCCGGCGACTACCGGCGGATTTTTGAACGGGAATACGGCTACACGCCGCCCTACCAGGCCGCCGAATCCTCGGCCGCGGTGCAGGTGTGGGCCGATGCGTTTGAGCGCGCCGGTTCTTTTGACACCGAAAAAGTCCGCGACGCCCTGGCCGCCACCGACTTGCAGACGTTCTACGGCAACATCCGCTTTGACGCCACCGGCAAAAACATCGCCAAGCCCATGGTGCTGCGCCAGATTCAAAACGGCGAGTACCGCGTGGTCGCCCCCACCCAATGGGCCTCCCACCCGCTGGTGTTTCCAAAACCGTCCTACTGAGTGAGGCCGGCGAACCCCGGGGCCCCCCAAACCGCATGCTGGAAAAACATTACCACCCGCAAAAAGTGGAGCGCGAGGCGCAGGAATACTGGCGGCGGGAGCGCTGTTTTAATGTGACCGAGGACCCCGGGCGGGAAAAATTTTACTGCCTGTCCATGCTGCCCTATCCCAGCGGGCAGTTGCACATGGGGCATGTGCGCAACTACACCATCGGCGATGTAATCAGCCGCTACCAGCGCATGCTGGGCAAAAACGTGCTGCAGCCCATGGGCTGGGACGCTTTCGGCCTGCCGGCCGAGAATGCGGCGATTCAAAACAACGTGCCGCCGGCCCAGTGGACCTACCGCAACATTGCGGCGATGAAAAAGCAATTGCAGCGGCTGGGCTTCGCCTACGACTGGGAGCGGGAATTCGCCACCTGCAAGCCGGACTACTACCGTTTTGAACAGTGGTTTTTCAACCGCCTGCTGGAGCAGGGCCTGGCCTATAAAAAAATGGCGCAGGTGAACTGGGACCCGGTGGAGCAGACGGTGCTGGCCAACGAGCAGGTGGACAGCGAGGGGCGCGGCTGGCGTTCCGGGGCGCTGGTGGAGCGGCGCGAGATTTCGCAGTGGTTCATCCGCATCACCGACTACGCCGAGGAGTTGCTGAACGGCATCGACAAGTTGGACGGCTGGCCGGAGTCGGTGAAGACCATGCAGCGCAACTGGATCGGCCGCTCCGAGGGCGTGGAGTTTGCGTTCAGTCTGGACGGCGGCGGCGAGCCGCTGCGGGTGTACACCACGCGCCCCGACACGCTGATGGGCGTCACCTACATGGCGCTGGCCGCCGAGCATCCGCTGGCGTTGCGCGCGGCGCAGAAAGATTCGGCGGTGGCCGCGTTCATTCAGGAATGCAAGCGCGCCGGCACCTCGGAGGCCGCGGTGGAGAAGATGGAAAAGAAAGGCCTGCCCCTCGGCATGAACGCGGTGCATCCGCTGAGCGGCGAGAAGATTCCGCTGTGGGTGGCCAACTTTGTGCTGGCCGGCTACGGCACCGGGGCGGTGATGGCGGTGCCGGGGCATGACCAGCGCGACTGGGAATTCGCCCGCGCCCACGGCCTGCCGGTTAAGCGGGTGATTCGCCCGGCGGCCGGCGAGCCGGATGTGGACCTGGCCGACGGCGCCTTTGAGGCGCACGGCGTCACCTGCAACTCGGCGCCCTTTGACGGCCTGGATTTTGACCGCGCCTTTGGCGCCATCGCCGATGCGCTGGTGGAAAAAGCGGCCGGCGAGCGGCGGGTGAACTACCGCCTGCGCGACTGGGGCGTGTCGCGCCAGCGGTTCTGGGGCTGCCCCATTCCGGTGGTGTACGACGAGGCCGGCAAGGTGCATGCGGTGCCGGACGAGCAGTTGCCGGTGGTGCTGCCGGAGGACGCCGAATTTCTCGGCGTGCAGTCGCCATTGCGCGAGAGCAGGGAGTTTTTACGCGCCCGCCTGCCGGACGGCGCCCCGGCCACCCGGGAGACCGACACCTTCGACACTTTTGTCGAGTCGTCGTGGTATTACGCCCGCTACTGCTGCCCCGGCGCCGGCGCCATGCTGGACGAGCGGGCGCGCTACTGGCTGCCGGTGGACCAGTATGTGGGCGGCATTGAGCATGCGGTTTTGCATCTTCTGTATGCGCGGTTTTTTCACAAACTCATGCGCGACGCCGGGCTGGTGGACGGCGGCGAGCCGTTCACCCGGCTACTGACCCAGGGCATGGTGCTCAAGGACGGCGCCAAGATGTCCAAGTCGGCCGGCAACACCGTGGACCCGCAGGACATGATCGACAAGTTCGGCGCCGACACGGCGCGCCTGTTCATCATGTTCGCCGCGCCGCCGGAGAGCGCGCTGGAATGGAACGACGATGCGGTGGCCGGCTCGCACCGTTTCCTGCACCGCCTGTGGCACATGTTCACCCGCAGCGTGCCGCTGCTGGATGGCGGCGGCGGGTCCGGAAGTGACGGCGCTGAGTCTGGGAATGACGGTTGCGAAGGTGAAAACGGCGCCGCCCGGTTGCGCGGCGAGGTGCACCGTTTACTTGCGCGCATTAACCGCGACTACCGCCGCCACCAGTTCAACACGGTGGTCGCCGCCGCCATGGAAATGCTGAACGCGCTGGAAAAACTGCCGCCCGACTCAGGGCGCAACCGCGCCGCATTGCGCGAGGGCATGGGAATACTGGTGCAGGTGCTGTCGCCGGTGGCGCCGCACATCACGCACAAGTTGTGGCGCGCGCTTGGCCGCAATGGCGATGTCATCGATTCGCCGTGGCCCGAGCCCGACCAGTCGGTGATGGCGCGCCGGCACCTGCAGATGGCGGTGCAGGTCAACGGCAAATTGCGCGGCCAGGTGGCGGTGGCGGCGGCGGCCGGCGCCGAGGAGGTGCTGGCCGAGGCGCTGAAGCACCCCGGCATTCACCGCCACCTGGCCGGCAAAACGGTGCGCAAAAAAATCCTGGTGCCGGGGCGGTTGCTGAACATTGTGGTGGACTGAGCGCGCCGTCCTGCTGTCGTGCGCCGCCGCTGTCGTGCTCAGCGCCTGCGGTTTTCAACTGCGCGGCGCCGGCGGCGGTGATGGTTTGCGCGGCGCTTTGGTGCACACGGTGAATGCGCCGCCGGCCCTGGCCCGCGCCCTCAGCCTCGCCCTGGCCGAGAACGGCGCAACCGTTTCACCAACCGCCGCCGCTGCCGCTACGGTTTTGCACGTGGCCGGCGTCGACCACCGCCGCGATATTTCGGTGCTGGACAACAGCGGCAAAGCGGCGGCCTACCGCCTGTCGCTCGTGGTAACATTCCGCATCCAGGGCGCGCCATTGCAGAACAAAAAAAACATGCCGCAGCAGCAAATCACCGTCACCCGCCACCTGGACCACGCCGGCCGGCGCGTGCTGCAAAGTGACAACGAGGAAAATTTCACCCGCGGGCGGATGATGTTGGAGGCGGCGCGGCGCATGGTGCGGCGCATCGGCCGCGTTATCGAGCGGGCGGGTCCGGCGCGTTGAAAATTCTCTCGCCGTCCCTGGCGGCCAAAATTAAACCGGGCTGCAAGCATTCGGTTTACCTCCTGTTCGGCGCCGAGTTTCTGCTGGTGGAAGAATCGGCCGCCGCATTGCGCGAGGCGCACCGCAAAGAAGGCTTCGGCGAGCGCATTCGGTTCACCGTGGACCGCGACATGGACTGGGCCGAACTTGCCGCCCACGGCCGCGCGCTGTCGCTGTTCGGCGGCCGCACTTTGCTTGAGTTGCGCATGCCCGGCGGCCGCCCCGGTGACGCCGGCGCAAAAACCTTAATTCAATTCGCCGGGGAATCGCCGGACAACGCGCACCTGGTGGTTATTTGCGGCGCGCTGGAGCGGGCGGTGCAGAGCAGCAAGTGGTTCAAGACTGTGGAGCAGCACGGCCTCAGCGTGGAGCACCGGCTGGTGGCCGCCGACAAACTCCCCGGCTGGCTGGGCGCGCGCATGAAAGACCTGGGCCTGACTTGCGAGCGCGAAGTGCCGGCGCTGCTGGCGCATTATCTGGAGGGCAACCTGCTTGCCGCCGACCAGGAAATTCGCAAACTGCAAATTCTGTGCGCCGGCCGCACAGTCACCGTGGGCGAAGTGGAAAAACTCATCGCCGACCATTCGCGCTTCACCGTCTACCAATTCGTGGACGCCTGCCTGCTGGGCCAGGTGAACCGCGCGCTGCGCATTTTGTGCAACCTGCGCCGCGAGGGGCTGCAGCCGGTGCTGGTGAACTGGACGCTGGCGCGCGAGTTGCGCGGCGTTCTCGGGGTGGCGGCGGACCTGGAGCGCGGCAAACGCCGCGACGATTCCCTGCGCGCCCACCGCATCTGGCACAGCCGCGTGCCGCTGGTGGACGCCGCGCTGCAGCGCTTGCGCCCGGCGCAGTTGCGCGGCATTGTGGCGCGCATCGCCCGCGCCGACCGCATGATTAAAGGCCGCCAGGCCTTTACCATCGGGCGCGATGTGTGGGGCGAGTTTGAAATCATCGCCCTCGCCCTGTGCGGGATTCCGCCGCTTGAGCGCCGCCGCCCATGACCGCCAAAGTTAAACCGCCGCCGCTGGACCAGTACATGCAAAACCTCGGCCGCCGGGCGCGCGCCGCCGCGCGCATTCTGGCGCGCACGGATTGCGCCGGCAAAAACCGCGCCCTCGCCGCCATCGCCGGGTGCCTTGAAAGCGACTGCGAAAAAATCCTCGCCGCCAACGCCCGCGACATCACCGCCGCGCAGACCGGCGCCGTCGCCGCGCCGCTGCTGGAACGGCTGCAGTTGAACGAGTCGCGGGTGGCCGCCATGGCCCGCGGCCTGCGCCAGGTCGCCGAACTCCCCGACCCGCTGGGTGACACCGGCGAGTGGCGCGACGGCCCCTCCGGCCTGCGCATCGGCCGCCGCCGGGTGCCCCTCGGCGTCATCGGCATCATCTACGAGTCGCGCCCCAACGTCACCGCCGACGCCGCCGCGCTGTGCATCAAGGCCGGCAATGCCGCCATTTTGCGCGGCGGTTCCGAGGCCCTGCACAGCAACCTCGCCATCGCCGGCTGCATCGCCCGCGGCCTGGCCGCGGCCGGCCTGCCGGCGGACGCCGCGCAGGTGGTGAACACCGTGGAGCGCGGCGCGGTGGGCGCGCTGCTGGCCATGGAGGAGTTTGTGGACGTGCTCATTCCGCGCGGCGGCAAGGATCTGGTGGCGCGCATCAGCGGCGAGTCGCGCATCCCGGTGCTGAAACATCTGGAGGGCGTGTGCCACGTTTACGTGGACGCCGCGGCCGACCTGGCCATGGCCGCCGCCATCGCCTTCAACGCCAAGACCTACCGCTACGGCATCTGCGGCGCCATGGAGACGCTGCTGGTGCACCGCGACGTGGCCGCCGAACTGCTGCCGCCCCTGGCGCGGCGTTTTGTGGGGCACGGCGTGGAGTTGCGCGGTTGCGAGGCCACTGCCACCGCCATCGGCGGCGCCGCCGCCGTCACCGCCGCCACTGAGGCGGATTACTTCGCCGAATACCTGGGCCCGCAGTTGGCGGTGCGCGTGGTGGATGATTTGGACGCCGCCATGGCGCACATTGCGCGCTACGGCTCCGGCCACACCGACGCCATCGTCACCGCCGATGAGGCCGCCGCGCAACGTTTCACCGCCGAGGTGGACTCCAGTTCGGTGATGGTCAACGCGCCGACCTGCTTCGCCGACGGTTATGAGTACGGACTCGGCGCCGAGATCGGCATCAGCACCAACCGCCTCCACGCCCGCGGCCCGGTGGGGCTGAAGGAACTCACCATCCGCAAGTTCGTGGTCTTCGGCGCCGGCCATTTGCGCGGCGCGGGCTGAGTTTTGGCGCCCGTTTTGCCGCCGCCGCTGGGAATTTTCGGCGGCACCTTTGACCCCATCCACCGCGGCCATCTGCGCGCCGCCGCCGCCGTCTCCGCCGAGTTGGCGCTGGCGCGCCTGTTCATCGTGCCCAACGCCGACCCGCCGCACCGCCCCGGCCCGCGCGCCGCCGCCGGCCACCGCCTGGCCATGGCGCGCATCGCCGCCCGCAGCCTGCCGCAGGCGGTGGTGGACGGGCGTGAACTGGCGCGCCCCGGCCGCTCCTACAGCGTGGACACCGTGGCCTCGTTCCGCGCAGAAGCCGGCGGCACGCCGCTGTGTTTTCTGCTCGGCATGGATTCCTTCCTCGCGCTGCCGCAATGGCGGCGGTGGCGCGAGTTGCCGCAACTGGCGCACCTGGTGGTGATGGCCCGCCCCGGTGCATCGCCGCCGCCGGCCGGCCAGTGGTGGGAAAATTTGCGCTGCGACTCGGCGGCCGAATTGCGCGAGTCGAGTTGCGGCCGCATTTATTTCGCCGCCAACGCCGAGGTGGACCTGTCGGCCAGCGAAGTCCGCCGGCAACTGGCGCGCGGCGGCGGCGGCGACTGCGTCGACACCGGGGTGCTGTCCTATATTCGTGAACACGGCCTGTATCGCGGCGGCGAGGGCGGGGACGGCGGCGATTCCGGCCGCCTGCAAAAAGCCATCTGCGCCGTGCTGGAGGAGGCCAAAGCGGTGGACCTGCGCCCGCTGGATGTGCGCGGCATGACCGACATCACCGACTTCATGATTGTCGCCGGCGGCAGGTCGGGCCGCCATGTCAAGGCCATGGCGGAGTTGCTGCAGGACAAGTTGCGCGCCCTGCACATCCGCCCCCTTGGCGTGGAGGGCGAGGAGGCCGCCGAGTGGGTGCTGCTGGATTACGGCGATGCGGTGGTGCACCTGATGCGCGCCGAGCAGCGGGAGTTTTACGAATTGGAGCGGCTGTGGGGCGAGGAAGTGCGCGCCCTGGTCGGCGCCTCGCGCAAAAACGCCTGAACCGCTACAATAGCCGCCGAGCCGGCCGGGCAGCCGCTGGCGGACATGATCCGCTGGAGGAAAGTCCGGGCTCCCCAGGGCAAGGGCGCCGGGTAACGCCCGGGCGGCGCAAGCCGACGGAAAGTGCCACAGAAAACATACCGCCGGACCCGTCCGGTAAGGGTGAAAAGGTGCGGTAAGAGCGCACCGCGTTTGCGGCAACGCAAACGGCACGGCAAACCCCGCCCGGAGCAAGACCGAATAGAAATCCCATGGCGCGGCCCGCGCCGGATTCGGGTAGGTCGCAAGAGGCGCCCGGCAACGCGCGCCCCAGATGAATGGCTGTCCACGACAGAACCCGGCTTACAGGCCGGCTCGTTTTTTATTGCTTCTGCCGGCGGGGGTGGACATTAATGGCCGCCCGCCCCTTGACACCGCCGCCGCTATCGCACAAACTTTTTTCCATGCCCGGCCCCAAAAATCCCCCCCGCGTAGCGGAACCCCGGGCCGTCTACGCCCCGGTCGCCGCTGCCCGGGCGACCCGCCAGTTGGAGCAGTCCGGTTTCAACCGCCGGCAGGCCGAGGCGGTGGTGCTGGCGGTGCGCGAATTGGGCGGGGATTTGGCGACCAGGGAAGACCTTGCGGCCACCAAAAGCGAATTAAAAGCCGGCATCACGCATTTGGACGGCGAAATCGCCGCCATCGCCATCAAAACAACCAGGGCCACCAAGGAAGATCTCATCCAGATGCAAATCCAGCAAGCCAAAGACGCCCACCGCAACACTTTATGGCTTGCCGGCACCACCCTCGGCGGCATGGCCATCGCCACGGCCGTCATCCTCGCCGCCATGAAACTCGCCTGAGCCATGTGCTACACTCACCGCCCCTCTTTACCCATCACCGAGGCCGCAGAATGAAAAGCCAGCTTCCCCGCACCCGCCGCGCCCCCACCCGCCTCCTCGCCGGGCTTATTGCATTACTCAGCCTCGGCGTCTTGTCCGCCCCCGCCGCCGCGCAGACTTTGGAAATCGAGCCGCGGCCGCGGATGAGTGATTCTTCGTCGACGGCGCGGACGACGGAAGGCGGATGGGTTGGGCTGGAGGTTACGCCGTCGGGGACTGTGCCGACCGGGGATGTGACCTTGACTTGCCGCGCCACGCTTAGGGGGGGTACCAGCGATGTGCGGAATTTGCAGAAGAGCGAATTGCGCGCGTCGGCGACCGCGACTGAGCCGCTGCAGGAGTCGGACCCGCTGCCGACCGTGACCCTCACCTTCAACGCCGCCAACTGGAGCGCCCCGCAGTTTTGCGCGTTTTGGACTTACGACGACCTCATTCAGCGCGGCACGAACGTGGGCGCGGAAGCCGGGCAGCGGTGGTTCCTGGTCGGCGCGCAGCAGAGCGACATCAACGGCGACGCGACCATTCGCTACCACGCCGGCCAGGACGGCACCGGCACCTACCGCGCCGTCGTCAACCAAAACGACGCCACCCCCACCGGCCCGAACACTTTGCGTTTCTTCGCCGTGGGCGATTCGGTGGCCGAGGGGCGCTCGGCGTGGTTTGACATGGTGTTGTCGCAGCCGATTGCCAGCGGGCTGTCGATTCCGTACACCATCACCCCCGCGGCCAGCGGCGGCGCGGGCATCACCGCCGCTGATTTCACCGCCGACGCCACAGGCAACCAACTCACCGGCGCTTTCACTATCGCCGCCAACAACCTGCGCAACAACGACCGGCAACGCATCGAAATCGCGGACGCCGGCGGCACCAGCGAATCGGCCGAGACTTTCACCGTCACCTTAGGCCTGCCGACCATCGGCGGCGGCAGCTTGGCTCCCAGCCTCATCTTCTTGCAGACCAGCGCCGACAAAACCATTCTCGCCGACGACGCCACCGACCCGGCCGCCGCCACCATCAGCCTCGCCGCCTCTGCGACCGAGGTGGACGAAGGCGACAGTGTCGACCTGACTTTCACCTTGAGCCAGGCGTACAGCGGCGAGATTCGTTTCCGTTACCGCATCACGGGCACCGGCATCTCCGACGACGACTTCATCCGCAGCGTCACCGGCCTCAACTTGAACCAGTTTGACATCATCCCGGCCGGCCAACTCAGTGTCACCGTCCCCTTGCATGTGCTGGTGGACGGCGCCGCCGAGGCCGCCGAGACCATGACCGTCGAAATCAGCGACACCGGCAGCATGTCCGGCGTTGGCGACGGCCGCTGGCCCTCCCGCGCCAACCCGCCGCTGGCGCGGCATAGCAGCGCTCACACG
>JAPPPZ010000108.1 GCA_028817275.1 Gammaproteobacteria bacterium | reverse complement strand
GCCGTGTGGGTGGTGAAAACCGCGCCCTGCGCAACCGGGGGAAGCGCCAGAGCGAAAAAGGCGAGGATGGCGGTGAAAATTCGGGGGAGATGCATGGTGGTTTCCTCGGGGAAATTCGTTGCAGGTGGGAGGAGTGTAGCACAGGATGGGGGGTGTGAATTTTAATTATTTCGGGGATTTGACGCTGGGGGGGAAGCCGCCTATAGTTCGCGCCACGGGCCGGCTCCCGGAGATCAGACGCCTATCCGGACTTCGCGCCGCGGGGGGATGGCGCTCCCCCCGGGATAAGGCCCGATTTTTCTTTTTTGACCGATGCTTGACGGCGGGGCAACCGCCCTCTTACACTTTGCGCCACGGGCCAGTCCCGGAGAACAGACGCCACTCCGGACACCGCGCCGCGGGGGAGCAGGCGCACCCCCCTGGGACGGGGCCCGGTTTTTCTTTTTGCAGGGTTGACGGGGGGGGGGAGGGATGGTTTAGGATTGCTCTCACCATTAGGGGCCGGCTCCCGGAGATCAGACGCCTATCCGGACACCGCGCCGCGGGGGGATGGCGCTCCCCCCGGGATAAGGCCCCTCTTTTATTTCTTTTCTTCCCATTTTTTTTCTGCGCTGGCGATGTCCTCGGGGTGCACCCAGTACATCGTTTTCACAAACAACCACCGCCCGTCGCGGGTGCGCTTGACCACCGCCGCGCGGTATTTCGGTTTTCCGGCGCGGCGCAATTGGCGGTAATACAGCATCTCAAACGGCGCGCGGAAAAATTTGTATTCGGGGTTATCCAAAATCCCCTGCAACTGCCGCCAGTCGCCAACCGCATTGCCGTGCTTGGCCGCTTTGGCCGCCGCCGTTTCCGCCGACAGCCCGACCAGCCGCACCGCGTCATCCAAAGCAAAGGCCCGCGCATCCGCCTCCGGCAGCACCGCCACCGGCATCACCCGGTTCCTCGGCACCACGCCCTCGTTCCAGCGCGGACACTCGGCAATAAACCGCGCAAACTCCGCCCCGCGCAAAAACGCCGCCACCGCTTCGCGGTCGGCGGGGAAAGTGGAGATTTTGATGCTCGTCCTTGACAAGGGGGAGTCCGTGCTTGGGGAGGGGGAGTTTAGCACGGCGTGACATCACGCCCTACCCTCGCCCAAAGGCGGCCCGGAGACCAGACGCTTGCCGGACACCGCGCCGCGGGGAAAACCAGCGCACCCCCCGGAGCCGCTCCTTTTTTATTCCAGCATTTTCAACTTGCCGCCGTTACGCCGCGCATTTTTTGCCCGGCGATGGCCGCGGGTTTGCCATTTCTTCGCAGTGAAAATCAATGCCGCTTCTGAGTTCGGCAAGCATTTCGTCCAGCGTCCCGCCCATCACGCTGACCAGCCCGCCCTCCAGCCCCTCGGTGTGGGCGTGGTAGCCGTCTTCGTTGACTTCAACGAATATTTTGAACGGTTTTTTAATCACTGTTTTGTTTAAGGCTGACATTTGGGATGCGGGCTTGTTTGAGAATGGCTTTTGCTGTTTTGGGCGGCGCCACCGCGTTAAATTTTTGCGGTATGGTCACGGTTCCGGGTTTTGTCGGGTGCCGATAGTTGCCGTGGCTGCCTCTGGTTCTGTGGAGTTGCCAGCCGTCATTTCTGACAATTCTGTCCAGTTCCCGGTATTTGTAACGCTTGGGCATGGGGCTGTCAAGGTCGGGAGGAAATGCGGCGACGGGAGTCAAACGAGTCACGGAAAATACCACAAACAGGAAAGCCCGTTCCTCTTGAACGCCGCAACAGACGGCAGCACAGTGACGCCGGCGCCAATCAACGGTTAAACAATTCCCCCCCTGCTACAATCCCCCCATGCCCACTGTCCTGTTGTTTGCTGCGGTTCTGGCGCCGGTGGCGTTGGGGTATTTTTTTGGGCGGCGGTGGGCGCTGGGGGCCGGGGGGCGGCGGGTGCCGGGGCATTTTGGGATTTTTGTGGGGCTGTGCGCGCTGCTGCCGGGGCTGGCGGTGCTGGCGCTGTGGCTGGCGCTGGAGGAGCGGGTGGTGACGGCCATGGCGGCGGCGGCGCTGCCGGCCGGCCTGGCCGGGCTGCCGGCGGAGCGGCTGGCGCTGGTGATGAACCAGGTGGCCAACATTGCGGCCGGAACGGTGGCGGCGCAGTCGGAGGCGATGGCGGCGGCGGCGGCGCATTACCGGGCGCTGGGCGGATATGCGCAACTGCTGATGCCATTGGCGGTGGCGGCGGCGGCGGCGGCCGGGTTCATGGCCGGGCGGCGCATGCTGAGGGCGGATTTTGCGGCGCGCAGCGCGGTGGAGCGCATAGTGCTGGCGCTGTTCATGGTTTGCTCGTGCGCGGCGATTCTGACCACGGTGGGGATCGTGCTGTCGGTACTGTTCGAGACGCTGCGGTTTTTTGAGAAGGTTTCGCCGGCCGAGTTTTTGTTCGGGCTGGAATGGAGCCCGCAAACCGCAATCCGCCAGGACCAGGTGGGCGCCTCGGGCAGTTTCGGCGCGGTGCCGGTGTTCGCCGGCACGCTGCTGATTACGGTCATCGCCATGGCGGTGGCGGCGCCGCTGGGGCTGCTGTCGGCGGTCTACCTTGCGGAGTACGCGCCGCGCCGGGTGCGGGCGGTGGCCAAGCCGCTGCTGGAACTGCTGGCCGGCATCCCGACGGTGGTGTACGGCTTCTTCGCCGCGCTGACCGTGGCGCCGCTGGTGCGCGACGGCGGGGCGTGGCTGGGCCTCACCGCCGCTTCCGAAAGCGCGCTGGCGGCGGGGCTGGTGATGGGGGTGATGATCATCCCTTTTGTGTCGTCGCTGTCGGACGACGTAATCAGCGCGGTGCCGGCGGCGCTGCGCGACGGCTCCCTGGGGCTGGGCGCGACGCGCTCGGAGACCATCCGCCGGGTGGTGCTGCCGGCCGCGCTGCCGGGCATCGCCGGCAGCCTGCTGCTGGCGGTGTCGCGCGCCATCGGCGAGACCATGATCGTGGTGATGGCGGCCGGCCTGGCGGCGCGCCTCACCGCCAACCCGCTGGACGCCGTGACCACCGTCACGGTGCAAATCGTCACCCTGCTCACCGGCGACCAGGAATTCGACAGCGCGAAAACCCTGGCCGCTTTCGCCCTCGGCCTGCTGCTGTTTCTGGTCACGTTAATAATGAATCTCATCGCGCTGTTCATCGTCAGGCGCTACCGTGAAAATTATGAATGACGCCAGCCAAACCGTCAGCGTGGTGCGCGCCGGGCTGCACAAGCGGCGCGCCGCCGAGCGCAGGTTCCGCCTGGCCGGCGCGGCGGCGGTGGCGGTGGCGGCGCTGTTTATCGCGTTTTTGTTCACGGTGATTGTCAAAAACGGCCTGCCCGGCCTGTGGCAGACGCGCATTCTGTTAACAGTGGAGTTGCCGGCGGCGGAATTTCAGGGCCGGGGCGAGGCCGCGCTCAAAGGCGCCAACTACCGCAAAATGGTGCGCCAGTCGCTGCTGGGATTATTCCCGGATGCAACAACGCGCGGCGAGCGGCGGGCGGCGGCAAAACTGCTGAGCGAGGGCGCGCCCTACCAGGTGCGGCGGGCGGTGCTGGCCGACCCGGATTTGGCCGGCGGCGCCCTCACCTTGTGGCTGCCGGCGGCGAGCAGCGTGGACATCTTTCACAAAAGCGGCGCCGGCGGCGGCAAATTAAGCGACTGGCAAAAACAAAAAGTGGCGCAACTGCAGGCCGCCGGGCGGCTGCGGACGGTGTTTCACCGCGGGTTCTTTTTGAACAACGACTCGCGCTCGCCGGAGTTGGCCGGCATTCGCGGCGCGCTGGCCGGGACTTTCTACACGCTGCTGGTGACGCTGATGCTGTCGTTTCCGGTGGGCGTGGCGGCGGCCTGCTACCTGGAAGAGTTCGCGCCGCGCAACCGCTGGACCGACCTCGCCGAGATCAGCATCAACAACCTGGCCGCGGTGCCGTCGGTGGTGTTCGGCCTGCTGGGGCTGGCGGTGTTCATCAATTTCTTCGGCCTGCCGCGCTCGGTGCCGCTGGTGGGCGGGCTGGTGCTGAGCCTGATGACGCTGCCGACCATCATCATCGCCGCGCGCGCCGCATTGCGCTCGGTGCCGCTGTCCATCCGCCAGGCCGCATTGGGCATGGGCGCGTCCAAAATGCAGACGCTGTTCCACCACGTGCTGCCGCTGTCGCTGCCCGGCATCCTCACCGGCACCATCATCGGCATGGCGCAGGCCCTGGGCGAGAGCGCGCCGCTGCTGATGACCGGCATGGTGGCGTTTCTGGTGAACACGCCGGGCGGCGTGCTGGACCCGGCGACGGTGCTGCCGGTGCAGGTGTTTCTGTGGGCCGACAGCCCGGAGCGCGGTTTTGTGGAGAAAACGTCGGCGGCGATTTTGGTGCTCATCGGTTTTCTGGTGGCGATGAACCTGCTGGCTGTTATCATCCGCGCGAAGTTTCAGAAGCGATGGTGAAGGCCGAACACAACACGCCAACGGCGGGCGACATCACCGCCGCCAATCCGCACATGCGGGCGCGGGGGGTGAACGTGTACTACGGCGGCAAGCAGGCGATTTTCAGCGTGTCGGTGGACATCGGGCGCAACGAGGTGCTGGCCATGATCGGCCCCTCGGGCTGCGGCAAGTCCACCTTTTTGCGCTGCCTGAACCGCATGAACGACACTATTCCCAACTGCCGCATGGACGGCGAGGTGACGCTGGACGGCGACGACATCTACGGCGGCAAACTGGATGTGGTGGAGTTGCGCGCGCGGGTGGGCATGGTGTTCCAGAAGCCGAACCCGTTTCCCAAATCCATCTACGACAACGTGGCCTACGGTCCGCGCCTGCACGGCCTGGTGCAGGGCCGCGCGCAAACCGATGAAATCGTGCAAAAAAGCCTGCACCGCACCGGCCTGTGGGCCGAGGTGAAGGACGACCTGGGCAAAGCGGCCACCGGCCTCTCCGGCGGCCAGCAGCAGCGGCTGTGCATCGCGCGCGCCATTGCGGTGAGTCCGGAAGTGATTCTGATGGATGAGCCGTGCTCATCGCTGGACCCCATCGCCACGGCGCGGATTGAGGAATTAATCGACGAGTTGCGCCGCCACTACGCCATTGTCATCGTCACCCACTCCATGCAGCAGGCGGCGCGCGTGTCGCAGCGCACCGCTTATTTTCACCTCGGCAGGTTAATTGAAGTGGGCCCGACGCCGGAAATTTTCACCCGGCCGCAGCATGAGTTGACGGAAAATTACCTGACCGGGCGTTTCGGCTGATGGGCGCGCCGCTGCCGCTGCTGCTGGAGCCGGCCGCGCTGGCAGGGCGGCTGGACGACCCGCAACTGCTGCTGGTGGACCTGTCGGGCGAGGAAAGTTACGCCAAACGCCACCTGCCCGGCGCGCTGCATCTGCCCTACGCAAAACTGGTCAGCGGCGCGAAACCGGCGCCGGGGCTGATGCCGCCGGCGGAAGATCTGCGGCGGACGCTGTCGGCGCTCGGCGTGTGCGAAGTGCGCCACGTGGTGGCCATGGACGACGAAGGCGGCGGCCGGGCATGCCGGCTGCTGTGGACGCTGGAGGTGTTCGGCCATGAAAAAAAATCGCTGCTGAACGGCGGCATGGCGGCGTGGGCAAATGAAGGCCATCCGCTGAGTGCGGCGCCGGTGCGGCCGCTGTTGTCGGTTTTTGAAAATGAAATGAACGCGCACGCCGTGGCCGGCGCCGGGGATGTGCTGCAAAGCCTCGCCGACCCCGGAACCGCCCTGCTGGACGCGCGCACGCCGGAAGAATTCTGCGGCAAAAAAATCCGCGCCAAACACGCCGGCCACATCCCCGGCGCAAAAAACCTGAACTGGCTGGACACCGTGGACGGCACCCGCAACCTGCGCCTGAAACCGGACGATGACCTGAAAAAAATGCTCCACCAGCGCGGCCTCACCCCCGGCAAAACCATCATCCCCTACTGCCAAACCCACCACCGCTCAGCGCACAGTTACGTGATGCTGCGGCATCTGGGGTATGAAAAGGTGAAGGCCTACGCCGGGTCGTGGTCGGAATGGGGGAATTTGGAGGGGGTGCCGGTGGAG
>JAPPPZ010000048.1 GCA_028817275.1 Gammaproteobacteria bacterium | reverse complement strand
GCTTCATCGCCCTCGCTGACGCTCGACTCGGCCGGCGCGACGGTGACGGTGATGGCGTCGTCGTCTGTGATGTTCACCGAGTCGGTGTTGCCGTTGCTCGTGTAGTCGATGGCGCCGGCGGTGCGCAGGCCGCTGTCGCCGGGCGCGGCGCCGGTGATGGTGAGGGTGTCGGCGGCTTCGTTGAGCGTGTCGCCTTGCAAGTTGACGGTGATGTCCGTGTGGCCGGTTGCGGTGGGCGTACCGCTTGTGTCGAAAGTCACCGTGCCGCCGGTGGCGGTGGCGGCGATGCCGGCGGGGGCGGTGATGGCGTATTCGGCGTTGTCCAAACTGCCGCCGAAAGTGAACGGCACGACCACATCCGCCGTGCGCAAACCGCCGCTTAAAGAGACGCGGAAAGTGACAGTTGCGTCTTCGTCCACATCGGCGGCCCCTTGCCGGGCGATGGTCACCGCAATCGGGTTCGATGCCGCGACCGTCGCCTCAGCCGTGCCGCCGGCGGCGGCGACTGTGGCGCCGGTGATGTCGCCCAGAGTGACGGTGAGCGTGGAGGCGGCTTCGTTCAGGTTGTCGTCCGGCACGGCGATGCTGAGCGTGCCGCTGCTGGCACCGGACGCGACGGTGACACTGCCGCTGCCATCGGTCACGGCGTCGCCGGCGAAAGTGTAGTTGACGGTGACATCAGCGGCTAAAGTGACGCCCTCGTCCAGATTGAAACTCAGCGCAAACTCCGCATTGCCGCCCTCCTCCGCTTCCTCATCGGCGTCGGCAACGGCCACGGTCAGCGGCGTGGCGTCGGTGACGGTCGTGGTCGCGCTGGCGCGGTTGCCCAAAGTGACGGTCAGCGTCTCGTCCGCTTCCACGATGCCGTCGGCGGCGATGTTGATGCTCCACCTCACCCGGCAGATGCCATCGTTGCCGATATCGTTGTCGGGGTTTTCGGCGGTGATGGGCGCGCAGTTCAAGGAAATGGAAAATGGCTCGCCGGCGTTGTCGGCTGCCGCGCCTTCCCAGGTGCCGCTGGTGGTGTAGGTCTCCGAGTGCATGCCGTTACCCGCATTCACCTGGCCGACCAGGCTGAAGGAAAAAACCGCCGCCTGCCCCTCGGCCACCGTGGACTGGGTGGTAACGCTGCCGAGAATGCCGTCGTTGGCTGGGATGGTGGCCGAGAATTGCGCCGGCGTGAAAGTGATTGCGCCGCCGCCGGCCGCGCTGGTTACGGAAATGAAATCGACCACGAAGTCCTCTGGATTTTCAGCGTCGCTGTCATCGACGATGCCGATGCTGAGCGTGCGCTGGGCGGCGGTGGTGGTTTCGGCGGCGATGGTGAAAGTGCCGGCGTTGGAATCGGTGTAGTCGGCGGCGGCGACATCGCCGCTGATGCGGTAATTCAAGGTCAACGCCGCGCCCGGCACGGTGTTGCCGTTGTATGAGACTAAAAACCGCGCGCTGCGGCCCTCCAAGTATTCGGTCGCGGCATCGCCGGTGCATGCGCCGCTGGCCGGGCAGGCGGTGACGGTGACGGTCAGCGGGTCGCTGGCGGCGATGGTGTAGGTGACGGGGTCGGTGTCCACCTGCGCGTTCACGCGGTTGCCGGCGCCGGTTTCGGTGACGCGGGTAATGGCGATGCTGATGGTCTCGGCCGGCTCGTTGCGGTCGTCGGCGAGGATGGTGATATCTTGCTCGGTGCTGTTGTCCGGCAACTCGATGCAGCCGTGGCCGATGCGGCGGATGCGCAACATTTGGATTTCCCTAAAGCTCGGGTTGTCGCGGTGGTAGTCGGCGAGCGAATTGGCGGCGGACGCATGCGCACCGATGGCAGTGCCGCCGAAGGCATAGTTCACCAACAGGGACACATCGTCCAGCGTGGTGCCGGTAACCGCCTCGCCGGCGGTGCAGAACTCAAAATTCACCGTCACGCCGCCGCTGTCCGGTTCGCTCTGCGCCGGCGCATGAACCAAGCGCGGGAACACGCGGATGCCGTCGTTGGCGGGGATGGTGACGCTGGCAGAATCGTTGTCGGCGTCGATGTTGGCGATGCCGCCGGTGACCGAGGTGATGGTTAAGGTGAGGGTTTCGTCGTTTTCGGCGAGGGAGTCGTCGGTGATGGCGATGGAATGGGTGCGCGAGCCGGTGTCGGTGGGGTTGGAGGTGAACACGCCTGCCGCGGAGTCGCTGTAGTCGGCGACGGTGACATCGCCGCTGATGCGGTAGGTGACCGTGCCGGCCGGGGATTGGGAAACGCGCGTACCGGAGGCGTCATAGAAAGCAAACTCAAACAGCGCCCCGGCCTGCGAACCTTCCGCGGCCATGGCGCCGCCACCGCCGCAGCGCGGATTGCCGCTTTCCACTCTGCAACTGGCCACCCGCACCGTGACTTCGTCGTCCGCCACCACCGTGGACGCGGTCTTGAAGTCACCCGCCAGCGCCAACGGCGCGGTCTCGCCGGCGTCCTCCCAGGCCACCGAGGTAATGGTCAGCGTCGCGGCTTCGTCGGCCTCCATGCTGTCGTCGTCGCGCATGCGGATGGCAATCACATTGTTGCTGTTGCGCCCGCGCACGGTGTCTTCGCTCAGGCGCAGCATGCCGTTGCCGGAATCGTTGAAGTCGGCGGCGGCGAATCCGGTACTGCCGGCCGCGGCCGTGACCGTGTAGCGAATAATCATCGCCCCCACATCCGCGCCGGGGATGATGTCCACCGGCACCCGCCAGTCGCCGCCCTCGATGGTCAAGTCCGCAGGCCGCGGCGTGGCCACGCAGTCCGGGCTGGCCGGCGTCTTGCGCAAGCATTCCACCGGCGCGCCGATGTGGACGATGGTGCTGGACTGGCGGATGGTGACATCGGCGCTGCCCTCGGCGTAACTCACCACCGCCCCGCCGCTGCCCCCGCCGCTCGCGCCGGTGAGCGTCAAGGTCAGCGTTTCCTCCAGTTCGAAGTGGTTGCCGTCGGCGACGATGGGGACGGTGATGGTTCTCACCGGGCAGTGGATGCCGCCGACCGCGATGTCCAACGTGCCGCCGGGGTTGGTGTAGTCGGCGGTGGTGAGGTAGCGGTTGCCGCCGATGCGGTAGGCGATGCGGATGTTCTGCGCGCGCGACAAACCGGCCGCGGGACGGGCGCATACTTGGAAAATCGCCGACTGCCCCTCGGCAACGCCACTGACTTGCGCGCTGACCGACACCACCACCGGCGCGTTTTTGACGATGGTGACGCTGCGCGTGGTGGCGCTGTCCTGGCTGAGCGCCGGATTGCGGAAGCGGCGAAACTGGTTGTTGTCGTTGCGGTTGGCGTTGTGGTTGTGCCGGTTGAGCGTGGCGGTGATGGTCTCGGCGTCCTCGGTGGCGGTGTCGCCGAGGATGATGAGCGTGATGCGGTGCGGCGAGGCGCCGGCGTTGCCGTTCGGGATGCCGGGCGCGATGCGCAAATAGCCGCGCCGGTCGGCATTGCTGAAATAACTGTTGGCCGCCGCCCCCACGCTGTAGTCGGCGCCGGCGGTGGCGCTGCCGCTCAAGGTGTAGTGAACGTAGGTGAAGACGCGCGGGTGCATCTGGCTGGCGGTGAAGCCGGGCGCGGCGGTGGCGGTGAAAGTGACCGGGATGGTCACTTGCACGCCCTCATCGACTGTTGCCGCCGATGGCGCGCCGAGAGCCGCGTGCAAACTGCCGTCGTTGTCCGCCACATGAGTGCAAGCGCGGCTCTGCGATGGGTTGATGAACAGGCGGTAGGGGTTGCTCCCGGACGGCACGAGGGCGCGCAACTGCACGCAGAGTTCCTCCAAGTTTTCCGGCTCGTTGTCGTCGACGGTGGTGACGGTGATGGTGAAGCCGGCCGTGCCGCCATCGATTCTTGCCGGCACCGTGGAGCGGTAGCCGCCCTCCGCCCCAACCCACCGGCGCGCCGTGGCCTGCACACCGCTGTGGCGAATTACCGGCGGCATGATGTCCGCACGCCGCATGCCGTTCGAGTCGGGGATTTGCATGTTGAGAATCAGGTGCGTGTGATTGGCGAGGCCGTTGGCGATGGTGACGGTATAGACGGCGCTGCCGCCTTCGGCGATTTGGCTGACCGGGCCGGTGATGCTGGCGCCGAAGGTGTCGTCGACATAAATGGTGATGGAAGAATCCACGCCGAGCACTTGCATATTTCCATCGGCCGGGATGGCAAACACGGAAGCGAGAACAAAAGTCATGCGCTCGCCGGTTTCGACGATGGAATCTTGCACCACGTGCATGCGCACCTCCGTCTGGCGCTGCCCCGGTAAAATGGTGAACTGGCCTTGCATGGCTTGTCCGCTGCGCAAATCCGCCGCGCTAAAACCGCCGACCGTGTCCAGCCGCCATTCGCCCGCAATGGAGGTCCCGGCCGGCAACGCCTGCTCATCGATGGTATAAATCTGAAAAACCGCGTCCTGCCCTTCATAAACCACGCTGTTCGCATTGGCCGCGCGCACGCTGACCTCCAGCCGGTTGCCGCTCTGCGCCCACGCACCGGGGGCAGCCGCCAGCAGCGCAAGCAAAAGCAGCGCGGCAACTGCGACCGGGAGGTTACTTACACGGCCGCCGTGCCCCGCGCCGGAAAGAAAAGTGAAATGACGTGAGATTATCTTTGTAGCCCTTTGATAAAAAATAACAAATACGATGGAAGGGTGAAGTCCGGGCGCGCCGCAACAACCGAGTTCATCGGGCGGGATTTGTAGGGAAGTGTCATTGGTTCAGTGCCAGCCATGGAGCAGGTTGTTTTATAATCGAAGTTTAACCTCATCGTCAACCGGCCGCAGTGGCTTGAAACCGCCTTTTTTAATCGACCACTGGCTGGAAAAAAATGAAAAAGAAACGCGCCTGACGGGCCGCCCGGCGCCTCAGCCGGCGGTGGACAGGACGCCATCTTCCATTCGCACCACGGTTTCCATTTCCGCGGCGAGTTTTTCGTCGTGGGTGACGATAACCAGGGCGGTGCCGAGGCCGCGGTTTAACTCGCGCATCAATTGTTGAACGTGGGCGGCGGCGCGGCGGTCCAGGTTGCCGGTGGGTTCATCGGCGAGGACGCAAGCCGGGTTTGTGACCAGCGCGCGGGCGACGGCGGTGCGCTGGCGTTCACCGCCGGACAATTCGCCGGGTTTGTGGTGCAGGCGGTGGCTCAGGTTGACTTTGGCCAGCATTTCTTCGGCGCGGCGGCGGGCGGCGGCGGCACTGAGGCCGTGGCGGCGCGCAATCCACAGCGGCATGGCGACATTTTCCAGGGCGGTGAATTCGGGCAGCAGGTGGTGGAACTGGTAAACAAAACCCAGCGCGCGGTTGCGCACCGCGCCGCGCTCTTTCTCGCCGAGCTCGGAAAAATTTTTGCCGTTAATGCGCACCGCGCCGCCGCTGGGCCGGTCAAGGCCGCCGAGCAGGTGAAGCAATGTGCTCTTGCCGCTGCCCGATGCGCCCACCACCGCCACCTGCTGGCCGGCTTTGATGCTGAGGTTGACGCCGCGCAAAACCTCCACCCGCGCGTCGCCCTGGCGGAATTCCTTGCGCAGGCTTTCGCACTGCAGGACCGGCGCGTTCATTCGTAGCGCAGCGCCTCGGCCGGCTGCACCCGGGAGGCGCGCCAGGCCGGGTAGAGGGTGGCGAGAAAACCAAGGGCGAAAGAGGCGGCGGTGATCTTCGCCACATCGGGCCAGCGCAACTCGCCGGGAAAGCGGCTGACCACGTAAATGTCGGCGGGGAAGAAAGTGAGGCCGAAAAGGTTTTCAAAAAACGGAATCACCGTGTCCACATTAAGCGCGCTAACAACACCCAGGGCGCCGCCAACCACGGTGCCGAGCACGCCGATGACGGTGCCTTGCACCATAAACACGCCCATCACGCCCAGCGGCGAGATGCCGAGGGTGCGCAGGACGGCGATGTCGGCGCGCTTGTCGGTGACCACCATGACCAGCGTGGACACGATGTTGAAGGCGGCGACGGCGACAATCAAAAGCAGAATGATGAACATCACCCTCCTCTCGATTTGCAGCGCGCGGAAAAAATTACGGTGCTCCAGCGTCCAGTCGCTGACCCTGAGCGCGCCGCCGGCGGCGTTGGTGAGGGCCGGGTCGGCGCGCAACTGCTCGCGCACCCGCGGCGCATCGTCCAGGTCGGCGATGCGCAGGCGCAGGCCGCTGACGCCGTCGCCGGTGCGGAACAATTTTGCCGCGTCGGCGAGGTGGATGAAGGCGAGGGTGCTGTCGTATTCATACATGCCGAGGTGGAAAATGCCGCCGACCGTGAACCGCCGCAGGCGCGGCAGAATGCCGGCCGGGGTGGCCTGGCCGCCGGGCGTTACCAGGGTGAGTTTGTCGCCGAGGGTGAGGCCCAGTTGCCAGGCCAGCTCCTGGCCGATGATGATGCGGAAGGCACCGGGGCTGAGGCTGTCGATGCCGCCGGCTTTGATGTCGTCCAGCACGTCGCTGACCTGGGATTCAGCCGCCGGCAGTACGCCCCGCACCAGCACCCCGGCGGCCTTGCGGTTGGCGCCGGCCATGCCCTGCCCCAGTACGAAAGGCGCGACAGCCTCACTCTGCGGATGGGCCTGCAAAACAGGCGCCAGTTCCCGCCACCGAACAAGCGCCCCGCCGCCGGCGGCGCTGACTGTGACATGCGATGCAGCGCTCAGGATGCGCGCTTTCAATTCTTTCTCAAAGCCGTTCATGATGGACAGCACCGTAATCAACGCCCACACGCCGATACTGACGCCGAGGATGGAGACGGTGGAGATAAACGAGATGAAATGGTTGCGGCGGCGCGCGCGGGTGTAGCGCAGGCCGATGAACAACTCCAGCGGGCGGATCATGAACCGGCGTCCGCCGCGCTCGGGCGCAGCAGCGGGAACAGCAGCACGTCGCGGATGGAGGCGGCGTCGGTGAGCAGCATGACCAGGCGGTCCATGCCGATGCCCTCGCCGGCGGCGGGCGGCATGCCGTATTCCAGCGCGCGAATGTAGTCGGCGTCGTAGTGCATGGCCTCGGCGTCGCCGGCGTCCTTGTGCTCGGCCTGGCGGCGGAAGCGCTCCGCCTGGTCTTCCGGATCGTTCAACTCGGAAAAACCGTTGGCAACCTCGTGGCCGGCGATGAACAGTTCAAAGCGGTCACTGAGCGCCGGGTCACTGTCGCTGCGGCGCGACAGCGGCGACACCTCCACCGGGAAGGCGGTGATGAAGGTCGGGTTTTGCAACTCGTGCTCCACGGTTTTCTCGAACAACTTTTCCTGCAGCACGCCGATGCCGTCACCATCGCCGGCGTCCACGCCGAGCCGCCGGGCGGCGGCGCGCAACTGCTCGGCGTCACCGAGAATTTTTTCATTCAATTCACGGTTATGGTGCAGCAGCGACTCGGCCAAAGTCATGCGCTCAAAAGAAGTGAAGTCAATGTCGCGCCCCTGGTAGCGCAGCGTTTTGCCGCCGGTTAAATCGCGCAATAATTCTTCGCTCAGATCCATCAGGTCGCGGTAGTCGGCGTAGGCCTGGTAAAACTCCAGCATGGTGAACTCGGGATTGTGGCGCGCGCTGACGCCTTCGTTGCGGAAGTTGCGGTTGATTTCAAACACCCGCTCAAAGCCGCCGGCCACCAGGCGCTTCAGGTACAACTCCGGCGCCACCCGCAGATACAGCGGCATGTCCAGCGCGTTGTGGTGGGTGACAAAAGGCCGCGCCAGCGCGCCGCCGGGGATGGCCTGCATCATCGGCGTTTCCACCTCAAGAAAGCCGCGCCGCAGAAAAAACCGCCGCACCTGCTCCACAATGGCGCTGCGGCGGCGGAACAATTCGCGGGTGGAACGGTTGATGATTAAATCCACGTAGCGGCGGCGGTGGCGGGTCTCCGCATCGCTGAGGCCGTGGAACTTTTCCGGCAGCGGGTGCAGCGACTTAACCAGCAGCCGCAACTGGTTGACGCGCACCGACAACTCGCCGGTCTTGGTCACAAACAGCACGCCGCCAACGCCGATGATGTCGCCGATGTCCAGATCCTTAAACAAACCGTCGTAATCGCCCCCGGGCAAATCCTGCCGGCGGATGAACAATTGCATGCGCCCGCTGCAATCCTGCAGATGCGCAAACGCCGCCTTGCCCATCGCCCGCCGCGCCATCAGCCGCCCGGCCAACTTGACCGTCACCGCCGCCTTCTCCAATGCTGCATTGTCGCCGCCGCCGTGGTCGAGATGCAGGTCGCCGGCGAGGTGGGTGGGGCGAAAGTCGTTGGGGTAGGCATCGCCGGTGCCGCGCCATGCGGCCAACTTCCGGCGGCGGCGGGCCTCCTGTTCGTTTTGCGGCTTCATGGAACGGCGCCCCGGGTTTCTTTAGACGCCGGCTTTCAGGCTGGCTTCAATGAACGGATCCAGCGCGCCGTCCAGCACTGTCTGGGTGTTGCCGGTTTCCACGCCGGTGCGCAGGTCTTTGATGCGCGACTGGTCCAGAATGTACGAGCGAATCTGGCTGCCCCAGGAGATGTCGGCCTTGGACGCCTCCAGCGCCTGCTGTTCGGCGCGGCGCTTTTGCATCTCGCGCTCATACAGCCGCGCGCGCAGCATGGCCATGGCCTCGGCCTTGTTGCGGTGCTGGGAACGGTCGCTCTGGCACTGGACGACGATGCCGCTGGGCTGGTGGGTGATGCGCACCGCCGAGTCGGTGCGGTTGACATGCTGGCCGCCGGCGCCGCTGGCGCGGTAGGTGTCGATGCGCAGGTCGGCCGGGTTGACCTCCACCGCCACGCTGTCGTCCACCTCCGGGTAGGCGAACACCGAGGCGAAGGAGGTGTGGCGGCGGTTGCCGGAGTCAAACGGCGACTTGCGCACCAGGCGGTGCACGCCGGTTTCAGTGCGCAGGCGGCCGTAGGCGTAGGGGCCGGTGAACTTGACGGTGGCGCTCTTGATGCCGGCGACCTCGCCATCGGACAACTCCACCATGGCCGTGCGGTAGCCGTGGGCATCACCCCAGCGCAAATACATGCGCAGCAGCATGTTGGCCCAGTCTTGCGCCTCGGTGCCGCCGGAGCCGGCCTGGATGTCAATGAAAGCGTTACCCTCGTCCATCTCGCCGCTGAACATGCGGTTGAACTCCAGCGTCTCCAACGTGCGGCAGCAACGGCGCAAGTCCTCGGCCACCTCGGCCAGGGATTCGGCGTCCTCCTCCTGGCGCAGCAACTCCAGCATCTCCATAGTCTCGTTGCTGTCGGCGCGCAGTTTCTTCAGCGGCGCCACCACCTTCTCCAGCCGCGCCCGCTCCAGCCCCAGTTGGCGCGCGCGCTCCGGGTCGCGCCACACCTCCGGCGCCTCCATCAGCCGCACAACTTCCAGCAGCCGCTCCTGTTTGCCGGCGAAGTCAAAGATGCCCCCAAATCTCATCAACCCGCCGCGCACAATCACGCGCGGTTTCGAGCATTTCGGGGATGGATGTCGGGGGGTTCGGGTCGGGTTTCTGCTCAGCGTCACGCATGGCCGGATACCGCAAGCGGCAATGAAAAGCGGCGGCGATTATACCACGCACTCAATGATTATGCCGCGGCGTTTTCCGGGCGACGCCGCGTTTGCTGAGCGCGAATTCCAAACACGCGCCGGTGGCCAACTGCCCGGTTTCGCGGCGGAAGAGTTCCTGCCACGGCGTTTGGTCGCGCAAGGCCGGCGGCCGCCAGGCCGCCTTGCGCCGGGTCCATTCGGCGTCGCTGACCAGCGCATTGGCCTCGCCTTTGTTCAAGTCGATGCGCACCCGGTCGCCGGTTTGCAGCAGCGCCAGGCCGCCGCCGAGCGCGGACTCCGGGCAGGCGTTGAGAATCGACGGGCTGTCCGAGGTGCCGGACTGGCGGCCGTCGCCGATGCACGGCAGCGAGTCGATGCCGCGTTTCAGCAGCCGCGCCGGCGGCGCCATGTTCACCACCTCGGCCGCGCCGGGCCAGCCGAGCACGCCGGCGCCGCGGATGACCAAAATCGTGTCCGCGCCCACCGGCAACTTCGGGTCCTCGATGCGCGCGCGGTAGTCCTCCGCGCCGTCGAACACCACCACCGGGCCCTCCAGAATGTTTTTCCGCCGCGGCCGGTTCAGGTGACGGCGCGCGAATGCGTCGCTAATCACGCTGGTTTTCATGAGCGCCGAGTCGAACAAATTCCCGCGCAGCACCAAAAACCCGGCGCGTTTTTTCAACGGTTTGCGATACGGAAAAATCACCCGCCGGTCCACCGCGCGACCGTCGGCAAAATGCGCTTGCAAGTTTTGCGCCACCGTTTTGCCGCTCACCGTGAGCGCGTCGCCGCGCAACTTGCCGGCGCGCAGCAACTCCGCGCACACCGCCGGCACGCCGCCGGCGCGGTGGTAACTCTCGCCAAGGAACTCGCCGGCCGGCTGGCAATTGACCAGCAGCGGAATGTTGAGGCCGATGCGCTGCCAATCGCCGAGCGGCAACTCCAGCCCGGCGTGGCGGGCGATGGCGGTGATGTGAATCGGCGCGTTGGTGGAGCCGCCGATGGCGCTGGCGACCACGATGGCGTTTTCCACCGCCGCGCGGCTGAGGATTTTCGACGGCCGCAAGTTTTCGCGCACCAGTTCCACGGCGCGGCGGCCGGTGGCGAACGCCATCTGCGCGCGCTCGCGAAGCGGCGCCGGAATTGCGGCGCAACCCGGCAGCGACATGCCGAGCGCTTCGGCCAGGGAGTTCATGGTCAGCGCGGTGCCCATGGTGTTGCAATGGCCCGCCGACGGTGCGGACGACGCCGCCATGTCGATGAATTCTTCATCGCTGATTTTGCCCGCGGCGCGCAGTTGGCGGCCGCGCCAAATCACCATGCCGGAGCCGGCGCGCTTGCCGTTGTGCCAGCCGTCCAGCATCGGCCCGCTGGAGAGAACAATCGCCGGCAAGTCCGCGGTCGCGGCCGCCATCAGCGCGGCCGGCGTGGTTTTGTCGCAGCCGGTGGTCAGCACCACGCCGTCCAGCGGATAACCGTGCAGGATTTCCACCAAGCCCAAGTACGACAAGTTGCGGTCCAAGGCCGCGGTCGGCCGGCGCAACGTTTCTTGAATGGGATGCACCGGAAACTCCAGCGGCAGGCCGCCGGCCGCGCGCACCCCGTCCTTGACGCGCTGCGCCAACTGCAGGTGAATGCGGTTGCACGGCGCGATGTCGCTGCCGGTCTGCGCGATGCCGATAACGGGTAAGCCGGAGCGCAACTCCGCCGGCGTCAAACCGAAGTTCAGTTGCCGCTCCAGATACAGCGCGGTCATGTCCGGCTCGGCGGCGTTGTCAAACCATTCGCGGCTGCGGAGTTTTTTCATGGCCGGGGCGTGGAAATGGATGTCGTGAGTCGCGGGGCGGTGGTGCGAGATGCAAAAGCGAAAGTTTGAGTCGCAAAATCGTTGGTTTTAATTTGCCGCCGCAATTGCATGCGCCGAGTATAGTATACGCGGGCGCAAGAATCATGCCGCGCCCGCGCAAACTGAAAATGACCGAACCGCAAACCGCTTTCCTCGGCGCCGGAATCATGGGCCGGCCAATGGCGCGCAACCTGTTGGCGGCCGGCTATCCGCTGGCGGTGTGGAATCGCAGTCGCGACAAGGCGGCGGCGTTGGCTGAACATGGCGCGCTCGTCGCCGACTCGCCGGCGGCCGCGGCGGAAGGCGCGCAATTCATTTTCGTCATGGTCAGCGACGGTGATGCCGCGGATGCGGTGTTGTTTGGCGCGGACAGCGCAATGGAAACCGCCACCGCCGGCGCATGCGTCATCGTCTCCAGCACCCTGCCGCCGCAAACCGCCAAAGCACAAGCGGAACAATGCCGGCAGTTCGGCGTCGATTATTTGGATGCGCCGGTGTCCGGCGGCGAGAAGGGCGCGCAGGACGGCGCGTTGGCAATCATGGTCGGCGGCGAGCGGGAAGTCTACGCCCGCGCCGAAGCGTTGCTGCGCGCGCTCGGCCGGCCCAAGCGCATCGGCGAAAGCGGCTGCGGACAATTAGCGAAGTTGGCAAACCAAGCGATTGTCGGCGCGACCATCGCCGCGGTCACCGAGGCGTTGCTGCTGGCGCGGGCCGGCGGCGCGGACATCGGCGCGGTGCGCGAGGCGTTGAGCGGCGGCTTCGCCGATTCCACCGTGCTGCAGCAGCACGGCCGGCGCATGGTGGAGGCCGACTTCGCGCCCGGCGGCCCGGCCAAATACCAGTGGCGCGACTTGCAAAACGCGGTCAGCGCGGCGGCGGGCGGCGGGGTTGAAACGCCGGTGACTTCGGCCGCGGCCGCAATGTTTGAGGAAATGCTTGCGGCCGGTGACGACTACGCCGAACTCGACCACAGCGCGCTGTATCAATTCTGGAAAGCGCGCGGCCCGACATGAGCGGCGAAGTTTTATTGCGGGACGGTTTCCTGCCGCCGCCGGTGCGCGCGCGGTTGGCGGCGGCGTTTACCGTCCACGACTGGCCGGCCGCGTCTGATGCACAGGAAAAATTCCTCGCCGCCCACGGCAAAAATATCGGCGCGCTGATGACCACCGGCCACGCCGGCGCTGACGGCGCGATGATGGACGAACTGCCGGGCCTGAAACTCATCACCTGCTACGGCGTGGGCTACGACGGCATCGATGTCGCGGCGGCCACGGCGCGCGGCGTGTGGGTCAGCAACACGCCCGATGTGCTGAACGACGATGTCGCGGACTTGGCGCTGGCGTTGATGTTGGCGGCGGTACGCCGGCTGCCGGCCGCGGAAAGATATGTGCGCGAAAACCAGTGGCCTGCGCGCGGCGACTTCGCCCTCACCGACCGACTAACCGGCAAGCGATTGGGCATGTTGGGCATGGGCCGCATCGGCGCCGCCATCGTCAAGCGCGCGCTGGCGTTCGACATGCGCATCGCCTACCACGCGACCCAACCCAAACCGCGAGCGCCGCACCAGTGGGCCGACAGCGCGGCCGCGTTGGCTGAATGGTGCGACATTTTATGCGTCGCCATGCCGGCCACGCAACAAACGCGCGGCATGGTAAACGCGGCCGTGCTGCGCGCGTTGGGCCCGCGCGGCTACTTGGTAAACATCGCGCGCGGTTCGCTGGTGGACGAGGCCGCGTTGATTGCCGCGCTGCGCGAGGGCGCCATCAAAGCCGCGGCGCTGGATGTGTTCGCCGACGAGCCACATGTGCCGCAAGAATTGCGCGCCCTCGACAATGTCGTCCTGTCGCCGCACCAAGGCAGCGCGACAGTTCACACCCGCCACCGCATGGCCGAAGTCGTGGCGGACAACATCGAAGCGGCGCTGCAAGGCGGTGAGCCGGTGACCGCGGTGAACGAACCGCGGGTTTGAATCGCCGGCTGCGCTCACCCGCTATTCCGGTGGTAGCACCCCCACCGCCACTCCGGCGACAGCCGGAGTCCAGCGTCTTTCAGTTAAAACCGCCATTCACCGTGCAACAAGCGGGCGGTGTCGAGGCCGGCATCATCAGCGGCGAGGTTTAGGTTGAGGGCGAAGTTGCCGGTGGATTTGCGGACGGTGAGAGTTGCGCGTTGTTCGTCGGCGGCTTGGCCTTGGATGTGGCCCGAGCCGGCGAGGCGCACTAACACGGTCGGCGTTTGCCATTCCACGCCGCCGCCCAAGTCGGCCGCGCCGCCGGTGTTGCCGTCGCCGGAGTCGTGGCGGAGGGCGAAGTTCAGGAATGGCCGCCATGCGCCGTGTGTCCAGCCGGTTTCGGCGTTGGCGGTTATGCGGATGGTGTCGGCGGTGGTGGCGGGCAACATCTTACCGTCGCCGCTGGCGGCATCCAGTTTGGCGCGGTTGTATTGCGCGTTGATGCCGGCGGTGAACAGGTCGCCGCGCGCGTGGGCTATGCCGAAGGCGGCGGTGGTGACGGTGATGTCGGTTTTGATGAGCGCGTCCGGTTCCTTTAACTCAGCATCGCCGCTGCCGTAGCCGGCGGTTAGCCAGAGTTGGGAACCGTTGATGCGGCGCGACAGATAGGGGTGGACGCTGGTGACGCTGGTTTCCAGCGTGCTTTTCATGCCGTCTGCGGTGACGGTGAAGTCGATGTCGCCACTGCTGTGCGAAACCGCCGCGCCGATTAAACCGTCGCGCCATGCGGTGTCGCCGCCGAGGTGGAATGCCGAGGTGTCGCCGTCGTAGTCGATGCCTTCGTGGTCGCCGTCGGCGGAGACATAGCCGCCGCTGCCCCAAATGCTGACGCCGCGGCCGCCGTCGCCGTCGGTGAGATTGAAACCACTGCGGCGCAAGAGTTCTTCCGCCGTTGCGCCTTGGCCGAGGTGGAATTGGTTTGTGGTCGCGACTGAGCGCGCGCGTTTTGTCACCGCATCCATCGCCAGACCACCGATGCCCCGCGCCACAGCGGCCGCCGGCGCATCCAGCCGCTCGGCCCGGGCCGTGGGATTGTCGGTGGCGGGGCCAGGGGCGGGGCCGGGAGTGACGACGGGCGGCGCGACCGGCGCGACATAGCCGTCGTTTTGGCGGATGGTGATGGTGAGGGGGTCGCCGCGGACGATGGTGTCAGGGCCGTTATATGCGCTAATCATCGGTACCGGTAAAATGATGGTTTCATCCGGCTCGGCGATTTGGTCGTTGACGATATCGAGAGACCGTTGAATTGAAAGTCTATTGGAGAACAGTCCTGAAAACGCGAACGTGCTGTAACTGATGTCAGCATCGACGGCGGTGCCGCTCAAATCACGACGTGAAGTCTCAAAAAATACACCGTTGCCAGGGGTCAGTCCGTCAATGGACAGGGTGAAAGTGACGCGGTCGCCCTCGTCCACTTGCAGGCCGGGGGTGCTGGGGTCGCGGTCGCCGTTGGTGAAGCCGGCGGCATCGCCGACGGCGGAGAGGGTGAGGGTGCGCTCGGTTTGGGCGTCCGCCGGCGGGGCTACGGTGAGGGCAATGGCGGCGAGGAGGATGCCGCTAATTATTCCCCGAATCGCGGGGGGGGGGGGGGGCGATAAATTTGGCGGTGGCGGTGTTCATGACGGAGTCCTCGGTGGCGGAGCGGTGGTTGAAGTTGGGGGGAATATACCAACTGGCGGTGTCAAGGGCAAGGGGGGATTTCTGCTGTCGGCTGCGCCCGCTTAACACGTCACCCCGCAGTGTTTTAAGCGGGGGCTGCGGGCGTGGCAGGTGGGGGTGCGGGTGTGGCGGCGGGTGGGCCGGGCGTTGCGGCGCGAAGCGCCGTCATTCCCGCAGGCTTTTAAGCGGGAATCCAGAGTCTTTTGCTTTTTGCTGCTTGCTCGCCGGGGCAATTAAAGCCTGCCCCCGCCCACGAGCGGGGGACTCTGGATTCCGTATC
>JAPPPZ010000150.1 GCA_028817275.1 Gammaproteobacteria bacterium | reverse complement strand
CGCATATGTGTCCGTTTATCTAAAAAAGGTCGTCTCGATGCGGGATGTTGACTGTGGATAAGCCCGCCAAACTTTCCCTCCATGAGTTGCGGGATGGAATGCGGGTGTTTCTCAAATTTCCTTCCGTTGAGGCGCGGATAATGGAAGAAGTGCGAAATCGCATGGCAAGCATACTGATGCACGGCGTGAGCAACGGCGGCCGCCCCCAGGAGGAGGTGCTGTGTGATTATTTGGACGGCGAAGAGAAATTAAAAATTCTCCTGGCTTTTGCCGGCGCTTCCTTGGAAAAATTCAAGCGCGTGTTTGAGAATTATTATGGAAAAACACTGTCCCCCCACATATGGGAGGACAGTGCGGTACGCCGCGAGATCTCCAAACTGTTAATCAGCCCCTCTGATTCAAAAATGGCGGCGGACATGCCGTTTTTTGTTCAAACTCTTTTTCGGCTGCCGGAGAACTGGGTAAGCCTGCTTGGCGACAGTTCGGCCATTACAAAAGCGCTGGCGGAAAAAATATTAACCGGCATGTACAGCAAACTCACCGGTGACGCCTTGGAGAGTGAAATTCGGAAAAACGTCCAGTCCGAGGCCCGGTCTGAGAAAGGCCATGTCGCGTGCGTGGACAACAAAGAAGTTGATGTGGTGGTGCCCGGAATCGCCGCACCCCGCATACTCATTATGTCCTCCTACCGGTTGACCACCTCATCCGAGCAAAGCAGCAGGGCCAACGAACAAGCGCGCATGTATGATGATTTGCAAATCCACAACAGACGCGCCCGGGGCAAACGGGATAAGGTGTTGATGGTCAACGTAATCGATGGTGGCGGATGGCTGTCAAGAAAAAATGACCTGGAGAAAATATGGGTGAATTCGGATTACGCTTTCGCCTGTTCCCAAATGGCCCAATTGCGGGAAATGGTCGCGTGGGCCGTTGGGTGAGCACTGGCTTTTATCGGTTTAATAGCAGAACTTTTCCAAACGGACTGGCAGAACACTGCCCCAAAGGGCAGCCATCACCATTATCACCGCCGCCGCACTGTCTATGCTTTTGACACTGACCCAATGCTGATTGCCTGGGTTTTCTTCGGGGCTTACACTTTTACGCCGGAAAGCGGCGACCGGTGAGTGGCATAACAGCCGCCACCGCGTGGAATGTGCGGCGTTTCAAGTCGTTGATTAGCGCGGTGAATTCTGGCGCGCTTGCGACTCGGCAGGAGTCCAGGCCGGCCACTTCGTAGCCGTCTATTTTCGCCTGCACACGCCGCGCTTCGTCCTCTGGCAAGGTGATGAGATGGTTTTCGGCGCGCCGATAAACTTGGCGTAACGCCAAACCCTCAAGGCCGGCCAGCTTATACCGCCCACGCAGGGACGCTTTCATCGTCAACACGACCGGCCCGCGCGGGGTCGTAGCAGACGACATCATAGATGGCGCCGGGGACGCGCTCAAACTTGGCTTAGGGATAAAACGGCGTGATGCCCTCATGCGCCAGCACTTCGCAGACCAGATACTCGAATATCCGCCCGTTGATTTTGGGGTTGTCGGAATAGTCGCGCCGATAGGCCTGACAGGCTTCGGCCATGAACCGGTGCGGCGCGGCGTAGCCGCTCAGGCCGTCCAGCAGACTCTGGTAGGTTTTCCCGGCCTTTCCACTTGTCGCCGTGTCAATTTTGCTCCGCATTCGGTAGATATCCTGTTGAGGGTGAGTTTGCAGTATTTCGCCTCGCGCTCGATGCCGATGGCGGGATGGTAACAATGAATCAAGTATTAATCTTGAGCCAATGTCAAGCAGAGTGCAGCATTTTCCTCCATGCTCCCCCCAACCCGTGCTATCATCCCGCCACTTTCACCCTCACCAGCCAAAACCAATGCCTAAAAAAAAATCCCCGCGCAAAAGAAAGAGCAAGTTCACCGCCGCCACCGCCGACAAGTATGAGTTGTATGAAATGTCGGTGCAGTCGCCGGAGCCGGATGTGGCGTTTCTTGCGCGGGTTTACAAGAAGGAGCGCGGCAAACAGGCGCTGCATTTTCGCGAGGACTTCAGCGGCACCGGGGCGCTGACGGCGCAGTGGATTAAGCGCAGCCGCCGCCACACCGCCGAGGCTTTTGACATTGACCCGGAACCCATCGCCTGGGGGCGCGAGCAGCATTTTGCGCCCATGGGCGAGGCCGGCGCGCGCGCGGTTTTGCACCAGGCCGATGTGCGCGACCCCAGCCGCAAGCGGCCCGATGTCCGCTGCGCGCAGAATTTTTCCTACTGGATTTTCATGACCCGCGCCGAGATGCTGCACTACCTGCGCGGCTGCCACGAAGACCTGGCGAGCGATGGAATTCTGGTGCTGGACATGTTCGGCGGCCCGGAGGCGATGCAGGAAATGGAGGAGGAGACCGAGCAGGACGAGGGCTTCAGTTATGTGTGGGACCAGGACGAGTTCTGGCCGGTCACCCATGAGGCGTCCCTGGCGATTCACTTTCGCTTCAAGGACGGCAGTGAGATGCGCAACGCCTTCACCTACCGCTGGCGGCTGTGGACCATGCCGGAGATGACCGATTTGCTGTACGAGGCGGGCTTCACCAGGGTGGATCCGTACTGGGAGGGCACCGACAAGGATGGCGAGTCCGGCAACGGCGTCTACACCAAAACCCGCCGCGGCGAAAATGATCTGGCGTGGGTTTCCTACCTGGTGGCGCTGAAGTAAGCAGCGCGCCATGGACAACCACGGACCGCACAACCCGCAGAACGGCGTGGCGCGCCAGGGCCTCACCCTCGCCGCGCGGGTGTGGTGGTCGCTGCCGGCAGCGGCGCTGTATGAGCATGCGTTGCGGCGCGGCGAGGCGGTGGTGGTGGAAAGCGGCGCACTGGCGGCGCACACCGGCCGCCACACCGGCCGCTCGGCGCGCGACAAATTCATCGTGCGCGAGGCCGGCAGCGAGCGCGAAATCTGGTGGGACAACAACGCGCCGCTGGCCGAGGACCAGTTTGACGCGCTGCACAAAAAAATCTGCGGCTACTTCAAGGGCCGGGAGGTTTTTGTGCAGGACTGTTTTGTCGGCGCCGAGCAGGCAACGCGGCTGGCGGTGCGCGTGGCCACCGAATACGCCTGGCACAGCCTGTTTGCGCGCAATCTTTTTCTGCGCGCCACCCTGCAGGAGCGCAAAACGCACGAGCCCGGGTTTTGCGTGATTGCGGCGCCCGGTTTTCATGCGCAACCGGAGCGCGACGGCGTGCGTTCCGCGACTTTTGTCGCAATCAGTTTTCGCCGGCGGATGGTTTTAATCGGCGGCACCAGTTACGCCGGCGAGATTAAAAAATCCCTGTTCACGGTGATGAACTACCTGCTGCCGGCGGCCGGGGTGATGCCCATGCACAGTTCGGCCAACATGGATGCGGCCGGGCGCAGCGCGCTTTTCTTCGGCCTCAGCGGCACCGGCAAAACCACGTTGTCCGCGGACGCCGCGCGCACCCTCATCGGCGACGACGAGCACGGCTGGAGCGATGACGGCATTTTTAATTTTGAGGGCGGCTGCTACGCCAAAACCATCCGCCTGTCGGCCGCCGCCGAGCCGGAAATTTTCGCCGCCGCCAACCGTTTCGGCGCGGTGCTGGAAAATGTTCCGTGGCATGCACACAGCCGGCGCGCTGACTTTGACGACGACCGCCTGACCGAAAACACCCGCGCCGCCTACCCCATTGACTACATTCCCAACGCCTCCGCCGACGGCCGCGGCGGCCACCCGCGCAACATTATTTTTCTGACCTGCGACGCATTCGGCGTCCTGCCGCCGCTGTCGCGGCTGAGCGCCGAGCAGGCCATGGTGCACTTTCTCTGCGGCTACACGGCCAAGGTCGCCGGCACCGAAAAAGGCGTGGCCGAACCGACGCCGAACTTCAGCCCGTGCTACGGCGGGCCTTTTCTGCCGCTGCATCCCGGGCGCTACGCGCACATGCTCGGCGAAAGAATCCGCCGCCACCGGGTTTGCGTCTGGCTAATCAACACCGGCTGGAGCGGCGGCGCCTGCGGCGAGGGCGCGCGCATTTCCATCGCCCACACCCGCGCCATGGTGAACGCCGCGCTGGACGGCAAACTGGACCATGCCGCCACCGCGCGCCATGAAATTTTCGGCCTGGCCATGCCGCAAAACTGCCCCGGCGTGGCGCCGGCCATCCTCGACCCGCGCGGCCAGTGGCGCGACAAAAACGCCTACGACAGCAAAGCGCGCGAACTGGCGCGGCGGTTTGCGCAAACTTTTGCGCAATACGAAACCACGGTCGCGCCCGAGGTGCGCGCCGCCGCCGCTTTTGCCGGCTGAACCGTGATGCGCGCCGCCCGGCCACTCATCGGCCTCGCCCTCAGCGGCGGCACCGCCCGCTCGGTCGGCCATGTCGGCGTCATCCGGGCGCTGGCCGAGAACAACATCACCGTGGACCGCGTCGCCGGCACCAGCGGCGGCGCCATCGCCGCGGTGTGCCTGGCCGCCGGCATGCCGGTTGCGCGCATGGAGGAACTGGCCAACGACCTGACCTGGAGAAAACTGGCCGCGATTAAAATCGGCCGGCTTGGTTTCGCCTCAAGCAAGCGCATTGAATTGTTTCTGGAAAAAATTTTCGGCGACATTCAATTCGGCGATTTGCAAATTCCATGCGCCGTGGTCGCCACCGACCTCGGCAACGGCGCGCCGGCGGTTTTTGACCACGGCGCGGTGCCGCGCGCGGTGCGCGCCAGTTGCAGCCTGCCGCAGATTTTTCTGCCGGTGGAGATCGGCGGCAAATATTACGTGGACGGCGGCATCAGCCAGTACCTGCCGGTGCAAACAGTGCGCAGCCTCGGCGCCGACTTCATCATCGCCGTCAACCTCGGCACCCGCAGCCCCAAAATCAAGCCCCCGCGCCACATTCTGGAAATGACCATGCAGTTCATCCAGATCATGGCCGACAACAACACCGGCCCCTCCCTGGCCGGCGCCGACTTCGTGATAACCCCCGACCTGTCCGGGTTCGGCTCCTTTGATTTTGACGTAAGCGAAAAAGTCATCGCCAAAGGCCACGCCGTCACCAACCAAACCATTCCCGCGCTGAAAGAAGCCCTGGCCAAACACCAAACCCTGCGCCACAGAATTAAATCGCGGCTGCTGGCGCGGTATTGGCGGGGGCGGCCTGCGCCATAATGGGCGGCGTGGACAAAAAAGAAGCGCTCCTCGCATCACTGAGAGGCAAATCCAAATACAAATACTCCCGCTACCGCGGCCTCCCCATTCGCTACGCCGGCGGCAAAAGTCTGGCGGTGGGCCATGTGGTGGAGCATTTGCCGGCCGGGGTGAGGCTTTTGGTTTCCCCGTTTATCGGCGGCGGCTCGGTGGAAATTGCATGCGCCCGTGAACTTGGACTTTCGGTGCGCGGGTATGATGTGTTTGACGTGCTGGCCAACTACTGGCAGGTGCAACTCCGCTCCCCGGTTAAACTGGCCGACAGAATTGCGCGGTGGAAACCGACCCGGGGGCGCTACCGCATTGTCAAAAACCGGCTCAAGCGGCATTGGCGGGGGGAGCAGCCCATCACCGACAAACTGGAACTCGCCGCGCATTACTGGTTCAACCACAACCTGTCCTACGGGCCGGGCTTTCTCGGCTGGATGTCATCCATTTACGAAGAGCCGCAAAGATTTGCCCGCCTGCTGGGCAAGGTGAGGGATTTTCGCTGCCCGACTTTGTCGGTGCGGCAGGGAAGTTTTGCAGACACCATTCCACGTCACCGGGGCGACTTTCTCTACTGCGACCCGCCCTACTACCTGGACGGCGACAGCCGCATGTTCCGCGGCATTTATCCCATGCGGAACTTTCCCGTCCACCACAAAGGTTTTGACCATGCGCGTCTGCGCGACCTGCTGCACGCACACCACGGCGGATTCATTCTTTCCTACAACGACTGCCAAACCGTGCGCAAGTGGTATGCCGGTTTCCGCATTGTTGAAGTGGAGTGGCAATACACCCTGGGCCAGGGCGAAACCCGCATCGGAAAAAACCGCACCGGCAACCGCGCCGGCCATGTTAAATCATCGCATGAACTTTTGATAACGGATTCTTAAGTCAAACCCCCAACCAAACCAGCACCCCCGACAGAGTCGCCACTGACAGCACCGTGCTGCACAGGATGATGGACGCCGCTTCGGTGGTGTAGGCGTGGTAGCGGTGGGCGGTGACGAACACCAGCG
>JAPPPZ010000130.1 GCA_028817275.1 Gammaproteobacteria bacterium | reverse complement strand
GCGCGAGGGTGGTTTTGCCCACCTGCCGCGGCCCGCCGAGGAACACCATTTTGTGCTGCAAATCGGCGCGAAGCGGCGCGGACAAATAGCGGTCCAGCGGGGTTTTCGGCGGTTTTGGCGGTTTCGAGGGCATGAGTAAAATCACATTAAGTCAATTATACGCGTGAGTAAAGTCATGTGGAGTGGAATTTACTCAGGGAGGGAATCGGCGGAACCATGGCGGAAAAGCGGCGAAGAGAAAAGGCGCTGGACGCGCGCTTAACGGGCTGCGGGCGGGGCGGCCTTAAAAAGACACTGGACTCCGGCTGCCGCCGGAATGGCAGTGGGCGGCGGGCGTTATGGGGCGGCGGCCAGGCCGGGCGGGATTATTTTGCCGCCGCGCTCAGAAGCGCAACTCCCCGCTCAGGGTGGAGCGGCCGGCGCGGGAGGTTTCCAGGGTGAAGTTCAGGCGGTCGCCGGGGGCGGTCAGTCTGAGGCCGCTGTTCCAGTCGGCGGGGCCGTGGCGGCCGAAGTCCAGGCGGGTGTAGGGGGTGAGGCCGTAGCCGCGCAGGCGTTTTTGCCATGAGACATCGGCGTTGTAGCGGTCTTCCTCGGCGTCGGGGCCGCTGATTTGGGTGGTGATGCCGAAGCCGATGGTGTAGCCGTCGTCGCCGGTCCAGTGGACGCCGGCGCCGGCGTCGTAGGCGATGCTGTCCTTGGCATCGCGGAAATCGCGGCGGGCGCCGAGGTTGCCGTGCAGGCGGGCGATGCCGCCGGTGTAGTCCCAGGTGTAGCCGGCCTCCCACTCGCCGCCGAGCCGCAACGTGGTGCTGGTGGTTTTGGGCAGGCGGGCGGTGCTGCCGCCGGCGGCGAGGGCGGATTCCAGCGTGGCGTGGGTCCACTGGGCGCGCATGCGCAGCACGAAATCGGTGGACTCGCTCACCCGCGCGGCGCCGGAAATGCCGCTAGTCAGCATCCGCACGGTGGCGCCGGTGTCAAAAGTGTTGTCGGTCTCGCGGATTTCCATGCTGCCGAGGCCGTAGCCGCCGGTCACCCACCAGAACATGTCGTCGCTGAGCCAGCGCGCCAGGTAGGGGTGCACGCCGGTGATGCTGCTTGCCACCTTGCCGTCGACGCCGGCCACGGTGTCGCTGAAGTCCACATCGCCGCTGGTCCACGAGACGCTGAGGCCGCGGACGCAGTCGTCGCCGCAGCGCTGGTCCATGCCGAAATGCGCCGAGGTGCTGTCGCCGTCGTAGGTGGTGGCGCCGCTGCTGTCGTCAAAATTGATGGTCTCAGCCGCGCCCCACATGTTGGCGGCGCCGCCGCCGACGCCGATGAGGTCGAAACTGCTGGCGCGCAGAATTTCGCTCATGGCCATGGCGTTGCCGCCGACGTTGGCGCGGGTTTGGGCCAGCATGCGGCCGCGCTCAAAGGGGTTGGCGGCCCAGGCGCCGCGGGCGGCGGCAAAGTCATCGGCGGTGGCCTCGGTGACGGTCTGGCCGCCGATGGTGAGGGTGGACTGGCCGCTCTCGGCGCGGGCGGCGGTGAAGCGGCGGCTGATCAGGCTGTCGGCGACGGTGGCCATGCTGCGCGTCATGGCGGCGGTGATGATTTTCATCCGCGCCTGGCGGGCGGCCGGGTCGTCCTCGTTGACGGTGATGGTGAGGGCGAACATGCCTTGCGCGTCCTCGCCCACGATGTCGGCGCGGGCGGCATCGCCGCCGGTGAGGGCGCCGATGGTGAAGGTGAAAGTTTCGGAGTCGGATGCGGCGTTGCCGTCGTCATTGCGCACCGTGGTGACGCTGACCGTCTGGGTGGCGGCGGCGGCGGCGGCAGTGAATTCCACATTGCCGCTGAGCGCGTCGCCGGGGGCGAAGTCGGCGGCGTCAATGTCGGTGCCGGCGATGGCCCAGGGCACCATGAAACCGTTAGCCAACTCGGCCGGGTCGCCGGCGAGGGTGAAAGTGAACACGAACTCGGCGCCCTCGCTGCCGCTGGTACGGTTGGGGCTCAGGGTGACGGTCCAGCCGAGAATTTCGGTGCTCGCGCTGCCGGTGGCGGTGGCGGTGGCGC
>JAPPPZ010000016.1 GCA_028817275.1 Gammaproteobacteria bacterium | reverse complement strand
GAGGCGGTGATGATTCTTTTCAGCAGCGCCACCGGCTTTTGCGTGGGGTAGCCGACTTTCTCTTTGGAGAAACTTTTAATCATGATGGAATCCAGCACGTCCGCCGCCGAGCAATTCCACGTATCTTCAATTGGAATGCCCCCGCCTTTCGGCTTCTTCCCGTCCCTTCTCACGTAGCCGGCCGGGTAGGGAATGTATTCCTTGACAAAACGGTCCTTGGCCTGCTCCGTTTTCAGGTAATACAGGATTATGTCGTGGTTTCTTATCCACCCCTGCTTTTGGGATTTGTATCCCGACACCCAGCCGATTCGCCAGACGATTTCATTGCGAAAATTCTTCGCGCCGAAAATGCCATCCATTAAAATTTTCAGGTAGTGACTTGCTGTCGGGTCACAGTGCAGATAAATGCTCGCTGTCGGTTTCATTTTTCTGCGGATGACCGCCAGCCGCTTCGCCATGTAGCCGAGGTAGGCCATCATTCCCGAGTCGCCCAAAAACCCATGCAGGCTTTTAATTGCGCCATGCGCCGGATGGGCCACCGCCCGCACTATGTCCAACGTATCCTGCGTCCCCTGCCCGCCCCACTGCCAGGTGTCGGTGAAGGCCTGCATCTGCGCCTGCTTGTCCACGCCCTTGCCGAAAATCATGTTGTAGTCGGCTTTGGAATTAAACGGCGGATCCAGATAAACCAAATCCACCGACTTGTCGGCCACCAGCGGCTGGCCGTCGCGGCCCGGCATATCCAGAATATCCAGACAATCGCCAAAGCAAAGTTTGTTTGGGCTCACCACAACAAGAGATTACGACACCGTCAACACAACCGTCAACACTGTCACCAGCGCCGGCAATGGCAACACCGTCAACAGTGTGCTACCGTCAACCGTCCCCCGCCCCCACCGAGTCCGCCGCCATGCCGCCCTCACCCGCCACTGCCGAGCACCGCAAGACGCAGCGCAGTGAGGCGCAGGCGGCGCTGGTTGCGCAGTTGCAGGCGGCGCTGGCCGGCGGGCGCGGGGCCGATGTGGCGGCGTTGCTGGCCGAGTTGCATCCGGGGGAGATTGCCAACCTGCTGGCCAGCCTGCCGATACCGCAGCGCGAGACGGTGTGGGAGCAGATGCCGCAGGAGCGCATCGGCGCGGTGCTGACCAAGGTGACCGAGGGCGTGCGCGAGCGGCTGCTGGCGGACACCGACCCGGGGCTGCTGGTGGAGGCGATTCGCGACCTTGACATTGATGACATCGCCGATTTGATTCCCGGCCTGCCGGAGGACATTTACGCCGAGGTGCTGTACGGCGTGGACAAGGACGCGCATGCCGGGCTGAGCGCGGTGCTGTCATTTGACGAGAACACCGCCGGCGGCTTGATGAACGTGGACGCGGTGGTGGTGCGCGACAATCTGAGTCTGGCCGCGGTAATGCGCTACCTGCGCAAGAAAAAAGAATTGCCGGAGTACACCGATAAACTGTTCATCGTTGACCGCGCCAACAAGCTCACCGGCATCCTGTCGCTGTCCGCGCTGCTGACCGCCGGCCCCGACCTGCAGGTGGCGCAGGTGATGGACAACGACCCGGTGGAGTTCAACGTGAACACCAGCAAGGACGAAGTCGCCGCCTCGTTCCAGCGTTACAATTTAATCTCGGCGCCGGTCACCGACGACCAGGGCCGCCTGCTCGGGCGCATCACCATTGACGATGTGGTGGATGTCATCCGCACCGAAGCCGACCACGTCATCATGGCCAGCGCCGGCCTTAAAGAGGAGGAGGACATCTTCGCGCCGCCGCTGCGCACCTTCAAGGGGCGCGGGCTGTGGCTCGGCGTGAACCTGCTCACCGCCATTGTCGCCTCGTGGGTCATCGGGCAGTTTGAAGCGACCATAGAAAAACTGGTGGCGCTGGCGGTGCTCATGCCCATCATTGCCAGCATGGGCGGCAACGCCGGCACCCAGACCATGACGATGGTGGTGCGCGGCATCGGACTCGGCACCGTCAACCGCCGCAACGTATTCCGCCTGCTGCGCAAGGAGGCCACGGTCGGCGGCTTCAACGGCCTGCTGTGGGCGGTGGTGGCGGCCGCCGTGGCGCTGGTCTGGTACGGCGACTGGCTGCTCTGCCTGGTGATGGCGGCGGCGATGGGCGTCAACATGGTCTCCTCGGCTTTCGCCGGCGTGCTCATCCCGGCGCTGTTTGACCGCATGGGCGTGGACCCGGCGCTGGCCAGCGGCGTGGCGCTCACCACCGTCACCGACGTGGTCGGCTTCTTCGCCGTGCTGGGGCTGGCGGCGGTGTTCATTTGACCGCCGCGACCCGCCGCCTGATGACGCCGGCCGCCGCCGCCGACAAAAAGACCGTGCTTGCGGCGCTGCTGGCGCTGGCTTTTGTTTCGCTGCTGCCGAACCTCGGCCTGCACGAGTTTCGCAACGAAGAATCGCTGCGCGTGCTGGTGGCGTGGGAGATGTGGCTGAGCGGCGACTACCTGCGGCCCACGTTTCTCGGCGACTGGTATTACCGCAAGCCGCCGCTGTTCAACTGGCTGGTGGCGGCGAGCGCGCAACTGTTCGGCTGGGGCGAACTTGCGCCGCGCGCGGTTTCGGTGGCGGCGCTGGCGGCGGTGTGCGGCGGTTTGTTCTGGTTCACCCGGCGCTTGTTCAACGACGGCGCGCTGGCGCTGCTGGCCGCGCTGCTGTTTGCGGCGGCCGGCGATGTCCTGTTTTTTTACGGTTTCATCGGCGAGATAGAGCTCACTTTCACCGCCTTTGTTTTTTTGTCGCTGGCGATGGTGACCGCGGGCGTGGTTTGCCGGCGGAATTTTTTAATTCTTGCCTCGGGTTTTTTTGCCGCCGCGGCGTTTCTGCTTAAAGGCTTGCCGGCATTCGCGTTCTGGGGCCTGACGGTGGTGACGCTGGCGGCGTTCCACCGCTGGCGCCTGCTGCTCAGTCCGTGGCTGCTGGGCGCCGGCGCGGTCATGGTGGCGCTGCCGGCGTTGTGGATTTTGTCCACCGCCGAACCGCTGGTCTCGGCGCAGACGTTGCTGCATGCCGGCGCCCGGCGCGTGGGCGAGTCGGCCGACATGGAGAAACTGCTGCGCCACATGCTGGCGTTTCCGCTGAAGACGTTGTTCAACCTGCTGCCCGGCAGTCTGTTTGCGCTGCTGGCACTTGCAACGGTGGTCATGCGGCGCAGGAAGATGGCGATCGCGGAGGAAGAAATCCTGATGCAGAAGCGCAGGATGGTTAAAGTGCCCCGGGAAATGACGGTCATCGCGCTGATTGCGCTGGTGAACTTCCTGCCCTACCTGGTGGCCGCCGGCAGCCGCGGGCGCTATGTCATTCCGCTGTTTCCCTTCGCCGCGCTGCTGTGCGCTTTTGCCATTCAACGCTGCGCCGGCCGCCGCTTGCGCAACGCCGCGGTCGCCGCGGTCGGCGTGTTTTTAATCGCGCGCCTTGCGCTGGGCCTGGCGGTCATCCCGCTGCTGGCCAAATACAAACCCGAATCCGAGCGGCGCATCGCGCAGGAAGCGGTGGCGGTGATGGCCGGGCGCGACGGCGGCGCGACGGTGGCCTGCGACTGCGCCGAGTTCAAGGGCATCTGCCTCTACATCGGCCTCGCCACCGGCCGCCACATCAAAACCTCGGCGCGCACGCCGGGGTGGAGTTACAACCTGGCCTGCAACGGAAGCGAGGGTGAGGGCGGCGGCGCGGTCATCACCCGCTTCGCGCACAAAAAAGAAGTGCTGCTGCTGTCGTCCGCCGCGCCGAATTAAAAATGAACCGCCCGCGCCTGGTGCGCTACGCCGCCTCCGCCGCCATCCTGGCCGCGTTTGTTTTTCTGGTGGAGCACTGGATTGGCTGGGCGCGGCTGCTGCGGCCGTGGCTGTCGGTGCCGCCGGCGGCGGTGGGTGCAGCGGCGCTGCTGTTTGCCGGCAGTTATGTGCTGCGCGCGCTGCGCGTGTTTGATTATTTCCGGGACGAGATGCGCGGCGCGTTTGCGCTGTGCCTGAAACTGGCGCTCACCCACAACCTGCTCAACCACTTGCTGCCGATGCGCGCCGGTGAACTCGGCTTTCCGCTGCTGATGTCGCGGTGGTTCGGCATCGGCGGCGTCCGCTCGGTTTCGGTTCTGCTGTGGTTTCGCCTGCTGGACGCGCACACCCTCGCCGGCTTCGCCATCGCCGCGTGGTTTTGGCCGGCCGCATTGCCGTGGTTTGCGCTGCCGCTTTTTCTGCGGCGCAAACCGGGCGCGGCGCGCGGGTTTGCATCCCGTTTTTTGCGCGGCAAACTGCTGGCCGTCGCCCACCAGGCCCTGGACAGTTGGCCGCAGTCGCAAGCCGCCTTCCTGCGCGCCTGGACCTGGACGCTGCTTAACTGGGGCGTCAAAATCGGCGTGTTCGCCTGGGTGCTGCGCCTGTTCGCCGAGGTCCCGGCGGCCGCGGCCGTCACCGCCGCGGTGCTCGGCGACGCCACCAGCGTCCTCCCAATCCACGGCATCGCCGGCGCCGGCACATATGAAGCCGGCGTGGTCGCCGGCCTCACTCTCACCGCCGCCGTCTCCCCCCGCACCGCCCTCGCCGCCGCGGTGAACTTGCATCTGTTCGTCCTCGGCACGGTTTTTGCCAGTGGGATTGTCGCGCTGTTGATTCCGCGGCGGGGGTGAGAGTAAAATCTGCTGTCATTGGCGGCGGTGTCATGAACACAAAACAAAGAAAAACCCTGAAAGCGGTGTTTAAGACACCGACACCGAAAAACATCGCATGGAAAGATCTCGAATCTTTGCTGCTTGCGGTGGACGCGAGAAAAACCGAAGGTAGCGGATCTCGTGTCAGGTTTTACAGTGAAAAAACTTTTGTTATTTTTCACAAACCCCACAAACAAAAAGAGGCGGAGCCGGGCCAAGTCAAAGACGCCCGGCATTTCCTCACAAAACTCGGAGTCACTCCATGAAATCCCTAACTTACAAAAACTACACCGCCAGCGTTAAATACAGCGCCGAAGACGGGCATTATATCGGCCACATTGCCGGTATTAATGACATTGTGGGCTTTCAATTTGATTCCATGGCGGATGCGGAAAAGACTTTCCGCGAATCCGTGGATGATTATTTGGATGCCTGTCGCGAAGTGGGTAAAAATCCGGACAAACCCATCCGCACACTTTCCCTGCGGATGCCGCCTAAGGTGCACGCATCCGTTGCCATTGCCGCAAAACGCCAAGGCCAAAGCATCAATGGTTGGGCCACGGATGTTCTGCGCCGGGCGGCGCGGGCGTGACTTTTGTCGCCGCCGGCACGCAAAAACAAGCCATTCGGGGCGACCGCAAAAATTGCGCTCCCTTAATCGTTCCATCAGCATCCATGCCAAAATTCACCAAAAGAGACAAAGCGGTATTGACCGGCCTGTTCCTGTCTAAATTTGGCGAGGAGGGAATGGGACTTATGGGACTGGACAATTTCACGGCGGCATTCAATGTGCTCGGGTACGGCCTGGGCGTGAATCCCAATTCACTTAAAAATTACCGGGATGAATTTGACCCGCTGTTTCCGAACACCAGAAAAGGATGGCATAAACGCGACTTGCGCGAACATTGCAAAAGGATTCATGATGAATTTTCCGCCCTGGACTTGCGGTCTTTTTCCGAATTAATCCGGGGGTTTTTGTTCCAAGACCACGGTATTCGGGAAATCCTCGACAAGGCCGGGGAAAAAGACGGTTCTGAAACGGCGGCCAAACGGCTGATTACCGGCAAAGCCGCGGAGGAATATTTCAAACAGGCATACCCAAAAGAACCTGCCTTCAAAAATTGCGCCCTGGCGGAAGACACCACGGCAATGGGCTGCGGGTTTGACTATAAACTGACTTGCCGTTCCGGTTTCTACTGCGTGGAAGTCAAGGGCCTTGCAGGGCGGAACGGTACTGTTTCTCTGACTGAGAAAGAGTTTAAAGTCGCCCGTGCATTCAAAGAGTGGTTTTGCCTGTTTGTGGTTTTCAATTTCATTGAAAAGCCCTGCCATAAAACCTACTTCGATCCCTTGAACAGCGGACTGCAGTTCAAGAAAAACGAAAACAAGGTGATACAAATCACCTATCGCTCGGCACTGTAAAATGGCAGCCGCCCGCGGATGGGCGAAAAAACCATGACTCAAAAAACCACTCCTCACCGCATTTCCGTTGTCATCCCCATGTTCAACGAGGTGGACAATGTCGCGCCGATGCTGGCGCGGGTGCATGAGGCGCTGGAGAATTGGGAATGGCCGTGGGAGT
>JAPPPZ010000012.1 GCA_028817275.1 Gammaproteobacteria bacterium | reverse complement strand
CCCTTGACAACCCCCACCCGCCCGGATAGCATACCCAAGCGTCCCGTTTCCACGCGGCGCCTGTCGCTTTAATTGCCAACCTGCCGGAGCAACTGTCATGGACGGTGACTTCCTCAGCCACATTGAAATCTTCTCCTCCCTGCCGTCTGAACAACGCCGCGCCATTGCGCTGCACTGCCGGCCGTTGCGCCGCCGCCGCGGGCAGCCGGTGTTTCGCCAGCGCGAGCATGCGGTGCGCCATGTTTATTTCGTGGTCTCCGGCATGCTGCGGGTGACGCTGCTGGCCAGCGACGGGCGCGAGGTGCCGTTTGAGGATCTGGCGGCCGGGCAGATGTTCGGTGAACTGGCGGCCATTGACGGCCTGCCGCGCACCACCGGTGTGGTGGCCCTCACCGATGTGACGCTGGCCTATGTGGACGCCGAGCAGTTCTGGTTTCTGCTGCGCGGCCACAACGATGTGTGCGCGGCGGTGCTGCGGCGGCTGAGTTCCATCATCCGCCGCCTGTGCGAGCGCGTGTTCACCATCAGCGCGCGCAATGTTCGCAGCCGCGTGCACGCCGAGTTGCTGCGCCTGGCCGGCGAGCACCGCGCGCCGGATGACGCCAACAGCGCGCCCGACTGCCCGCTGCCGTCGCACCGCGCGCTGGCCGGCCACATTGGCACCGCGCGCGAGGTGGTGACGCGGGAGATCGGCGACCTGCAGCGGCGCGGCCTGGTCAAACAACGCCGCGCGCGCAAACTTCTGTCGGTGCCGGACATCGCGCGCCTTGCCGAATACGCGTACAGCGTGGAACAGGGCGCGCTGGACGGTGACGGCGGCGGCTGAGGCGGTGACTCCGGGGGTGGAAGTGTCGGTCGCGACGTCGAAAGTGACGGTTGCGACGTTAAAAGTGGTGACTCCGACGTAGAAAACGCCCGGCTAAGCCGCCGCCGGCACCGCCATTCCCTTAATCACCGCCTCCCGCGCCGACACCGTTGTGAACCAACGTTGAAACTCCGGATACTGCTCCGGCGCCACGCCCTGCCATTCATAGCGCGCGGCCCACGGATAAATCGCCATGTCGGCGATGGAATAATCGCCGGCGACAAACTCGCGCCCGGCCAGTTGCTTGTCCAGCACGCCGTACAGGCGCGCCGACTCGCCGGTGTAGCGGTCGATGGCGTAGGGAATATTTTCGCCCGCAAAACGCCGGAAGTGGTGCGCCTGCCCGAGCATGGGGCCAAAGCCGCCCATCTGCCACATCAGCCATTGCAGCACCTCCATTCTTTGCCTTGGCTGCTGCGGGTAAAATTTTCCGCTCTTGGTCGCGAGGTAAATTAAAATCGCGCCGCTTTCAAACAACGTGATGGGCTCGCCGCCGGGGCCGTCCGGGTCGACGATGGCCGGGATGCGGTTGTTGGGGCTGACGGCGAGAAACGCCGGGTCGAATTGCTCGCCGGCGGTGATGTTCACCGGGTACACCCGGTAGGGCAGTTGCATTTCTTCCAGGGCGATGGAAATTTTGCGGCCGTTGGGCGTGCCCCAGGTGTGCAGTTCAATGGTCATGGTTTGGTCTCCGAGTTGTCCAGATGCCGCAGCAGCACGTCACGCGCCTGGTTAATTGTTGCGGCGAGATAGGAAGAACCGCCGTCGCGGTCAGGGTGAAATTTTTGCATTAATTTTTTGTGCGCGGCCACCACCGCCTCGCGCCCGCTGCCGTCGGTGAGGCCCAGCACCTCGTAGGCCTTGGCCACCGACAACTCGGCCATCTCCGCGCCGCCCGCGCCCCCACCTTCACCGCCCCCGCCCTCGCCGGCGGCGGCCCAGTCGGCGGCGTGTTCGCGCTGCAAATAAGTTTCCAGCAGTTGCGCCGACTGCGCATCGGCGGCGCGGTATTCGGCCAGCAGCGCGCTGAGCGCGGCAAAATCCAACTCACCCAGCCGCCGCCCACGGTGCGTGCCGGCGGTGATTTCACCGTCCATGGCGCCGCTGTCGTGGTCCAGGGTCATGCGCAGGTGCGCCGAGTGCACGGTGGACTGCTGGCCCGGCGTGGGCCCGCGCGCCGACTTGAAAAAGTTAAATGCGCGGCGCACCAGCAGCGCGCGCTGAATCCACGGCAGCAGCGCGGTCACCAGCGCAAACAGCGGGTGCAACTTGCCGCTGAAAATTAAAAACAACAGCAGCGCGGCGGCGGCGTACAACAAAAAAAGTTTAACCGCCTTGGCGCGCTTTTGCGGCGGCGCGCGGCCCAGCCAGGCCAGAAACCACATCAGCCCGAGCAGCGCAAGCCCGCCGATGACCAGGCGAATCACCGTCCGCCCCCGAACTGCCGTGTCAGCCGCAGCACCGCGCCGCCGCGGCCCTCGCCGTATTTCAGCAGCGCCCGCCGCCCGCCGGCGGCAAACACCGCCACCGCGCCGAGCAGGTCGCGCAACTGGCGCGCGCTGCCGGCGTCAAAAGAGCACCACGCGCCGCCGGACAATTTTGCAATCTCGCGGAACGCTTTTTCCGCCACCGGGTCGGCGCCTTCCTGAAACACAAACACCGGCACCCCGGCCATGCCCAGTTTGCCGGCTTCGTGCGCCAGCCGGTCCACCTCCTCCTCCATGCAGTCGCCGACAAACACCATGGCGTGGACTTTTTCCCGCGCGTTTTCTTTTTGCGCATGGCGCAGCAGGCGGCCGATTTGGGTCAGGCCGCCGGCGCATGCGGCGCGCGTCATCTCGGCGAGCAAGCCGTTGGAATCGGCGTGCCAGGCGCCGGCGTAAAATTCATGAAAGCCGCGGTAGTAGGCAAGTTGAATCGCAAGCCCGCCGAGGGCGGCGGTTTCCACAAACATTTGCCCCTGAATTTGGCAGGCGCGGTCCCAGGCCGGCTGGCGGCTGGCGGTGGCGTCCATGCCGAAAATCAGCCGGCCGCGTTTTTCGCCCGCCGGTTTTTTCACCGGCAGCGCCGCCGCTTTGTTCAGAAATTCCTGAATCGCCGCATCCGAGGCCGGCCGTAATTTTTTGCCCTCAGCCATCCAGACTTTTGCCGACAATTTCGCCGGTGTCGCGCGACAGGCCGCGCTGCGCCATGATGCGGCGCATCTGTGTTTGCATTTTCGCCTGCCGCCCCGGGTCGTATCTGCGCCACGGTGAAAAAGCCAGCGCCAGCCGCGCCGCCACCTGCGGGTTCAGCGGGTCCAGTTCCATAATGCAGTCGGCGGTAAAACGGTAGCCCTCGCCATCGGCGGCATGAAAATGCAGCGGGTTGCGGTGGGCGAAAGTGCCGAGCAGCGCGTAAACTTTGTTCGGGTTGGTGAGGGCGAATGCATCAGACCGGCGCAACTCGCGCACCCGCGCCAGTGTGCCGGGCAGGCGCGATGCGGCCTGAATCGCCAGCCACTTGGCCGCCACCAGCGGCTCGCCGCGCCACTTCTGGTAAAACGCCGCCAGCGCATCCGCGCGCGCCGCCGATTCGCTGTTGGCCAATGCGCCGAGGGCGGCCAGGGTGTCGGTCATGTTGGCGGCGCATTCAAACTGCCGCACCGCCAGCCGCTGAAACTTTTCCCCGGCCAGCAGCGCAAGGTAGCCGAGGCAGACATTGCGCAGCCGCCGCCGCCCGGCGCCCGCCGAATCAAAACGGTACGCGCCCCCGCCCGCGCCCAACTCTTCGCCCAACTTTTGATACGCCGCCAGCAGCGCATCCGCATGCGCCGCCGCCAGCCGCCGCCGCAGGTCCAGCCGCGCGCGGTGCACCGCTTCGGGGTCCACGCACGCCATCTGCTCGCCGAGGTAAATCTCATCCGTCAAAGTCAACACCGCGCCCAGCAATGCCGGGTCGGAGTCCGCCGTTTCCGATGCCAGCGCATCGCCGAATGCACGGTGGAACAACAATTCCGCCGGCGCGTCCACCGCCTCCTGCAGCGCGCGCACTTTTCTGAGCAGCACTTTGCAGGCGTAACGTTGCGCGGCGTCCCAGCGGTTAAACGAATCGCTGTCCACCGCCATGCGCCGCGCAAGTTCCGACTCGGTTTCCGCCATGGACAACACCACCGGCGCCGAGAAGCCGCGCAGCATGGAAACCAGCGGCGGCGTTTGCAGGCCGCCGAACACCACCCGCAGGCGCGGCGTTTTTAATTCCACCATCGCCTCAGTGCCGTCCACCGTCACCGCCCCGGCGCCGGCCACCGCATGCAGCGGCAGGTGCGCGCCGCCCTCGTCCAGCAGCGCCAGGCGCAGGGGAATGTGCAGCATCTGCTGCCCGTCCAGGGCCGGCTGCTGGCGCATGTCCAGGGTCAACGTTTGCGCGTCGGGGTCGAAGGAACGTTCCACCGTCACCTCCGGCGTGCCGGCCTGGTGGTACCAGCGGCGGAACTGGCCGAGGTCAACGCCGCCGGCCTCCTCCTGCGCGCGGACAAATTCTTCGATGGTGACGGCGCAGCCGTCGTGGCGCGCGAAATACAAATCGGCGCCGCGCCGGAAGTTGGCCGCGCCCGCCAGGCCGTGCATCATGCGCACCACCTCGGCGCCTTTGTTGTAGACGGTGAGCGTGTAGAAGTTGCTGATCTCCTGGTACGAATCGGGCTGCACCGGGTGGCGCATGGGCCCGGCGTCCTCGCGGAACTGGTGGGTGCGCAGCAGGCCGGCGTCCTCGATGCGCTTGACGCCGGGCGAGCCGTGGTCGGCGGTGAACTGCTGGTCGCGGAACACGGTGAAGCCTTCCTTCAAACTAAGTTGAAACCAGTCGCGGCAGGTGACGCGGTTGCCCGACCAGTTGTGAAAATATTCATGCGCGATGACGCTTTCCACGCCGGCAAAGTCGTCGTCGGTGGCGCTGTCCTCATCGGCCAGCACATAGCGCGTGTTGAAAACGTTCAGCCCCTTGTTTTCCATGGCGCCCATGTTGAAGTCGTCCACGGCGACAATCATGTAAGTGTCCAGGTCGTACTCGCGCCCGTACACTTTCTCGTCCCAGGCCATGGCTTTTTTCAGCGCGGCCAATGCAAACGCGCAGCGCTTGATGTTTTTTTTGCCGGCAAACACGCGCAGGTCAACGCGGCGGCCGCCGGCGGTGGTGAACTCGCCGGCCAGGTGCGCAAAGTCGCCGGCCACCAGCGCGAACAGGTAGCACGGCTTGGGGTGCGGGTCGTGCCAGGTGACGGTGCGCACGCCGTTGGCGATGGCCTGCTTAACCAAATTGCCGTTGGACAGCAGCACCGGCCAGCGGGCGGCATCGGCGGTGATGGTGACGGTGAACACCGCCATCACATCCGGGCGGTCCGGGAAGAAAGTAATGCGCCGAAAGCCCTCGGCCTCGCACTGCGTGCATAGCGCGCCGCCGGAACTGTAGAGTCCCATCAGCGAAGTGTTGGCCGCCGGGTTGACAACGGTGGTCACGGTGACCACAGCGTCACCGGTGACTTGCGGAATGGTGAGCCGCCCGCCGGCGGCGGTGAACTCGGCCCCGCTGAGCGCCACTCCGTCCACCGCAACGCCGGCCAACTCGGCCTCGCCGTCCAGCCTTAGTGCGCCGCCGCCGGCTGCACCCTCGGGATTGGCCGTCACCCGCATGCGGTTGGTGACTTCGGTGCGCCGCTCGTCCAATTTAAACGTGAGTTCCGCCGTCCGCACCAAAAACGCCGGCGGCCGGTAATCGGCCAGCCGCACCGCAACCGCCGCCCGCCGCGCCGGCGGTGTGGCTGGACCAAGCGGACTCACGCCGCCCCGCATTGCCGGCACAGCGGCATGTCGCGCATCACTTTGGAATAAAACCGCGCGCCGATGATTTTCTCATCCACCGTAAAAGCCGTAAAAAAGCATGGTTGAAAAAAACCGCGCCGGGCGGCGGGGTGAGGGCGGATAATGCCACCGTTTCGCGGTTGTTGCAAGTGATTTTTGGCGGCATTGTGCGGGTCCCGGCCGAGGTTGACGCCGGAAACCTCTCTATATTTCCCCATCGCAAAACCACGCATGCCGGGCGGCCGCTTGCCCAATACTGACCACCCGGCGCCCCCCGCCGCCCCGCCCGCAATCCGCTAAGCGGGCGTCCGGAGTATTTTCGTAATTACCGCGCCGACAATTAAAGACTCTGGACTCCGGGTCGTGCCCCGGAGTGGCGATTGAGCGTATCCGCGGCAAAACCAATCCCCGCCGCCATACACCCGCCGGCCGATTCCGCCATGCGCGCATTTATCCTCCAACCAGCGTAAAATACCCCGCAATTCCAAACCGGCGCCAACCAACCCCATGAAAGACATCATCACTCAACTGCAACAACAGCGCGCGCGCGC
>JAPPPZ010000051.1 GCA_028817275.1 Gammaproteobacteria bacterium | reverse complement strand
CTCGGCGTAGCCAACGGAATGGACACCGCCAACCTGCTCAGCGGCGAGTGGCGGTTCTGAACAGCCGTCACTCCCCAAGTTCCGCCAGCAGTTTTTCCACAAACGCCAAACGCTCACCCTCGTCTTCCGGCGCCTGGCTGATGCGCAGGGTGAGCGGGTTTTCCATGCGCAAATCTTGCCGTGTTCCCAGCAGCGCGGCAATTTTTTGCGGCGGGCAGGAGGTGGTTTCGCTGAACGTAATGCGGCCGCCGTTTTTGCCGAGACTGATGGCGCGCAGGCCGAGGCGGGTGGCATTTAATTTTATCGCGGCGAGATTAAACAGCGCCTTGCCCGCCGCCGGTAGCAGGCCGAAGCGGTCGATCATTTCCACTTGCAACTCATACAGCGCATCATCATCGGCCGCGCCGGCGATGCGTTTGTACATCACCAGCCGGTGGTGCACATCCGGCAGGTAGTCCTGCGGAAACAGCGCGCACACATGCAGTTGCACATCCGGTTTTGCGGCGGACGGCTCGGCATCGCCGGCGTCACTTTCACGTTCACCGTCACCGTGCTGCGACAGCCAGGCAACGGCCTGCCGCAAATATTCCGAATACAGGGTGAAGCCCACTTCGTCAATGGCGCCGCTTTGCGCTTCGCCGAGGAGTTCACCGGCGCCGCGAATTTCCAGGTCGTGCGAGGCAAGCGCGAAACCGACGCCGAGTTCGTCCAGCGATGCAATCACATCCAGCCGTTTGCGCGCGTCGCCGCGCAGGTGCTCACGGTTGTGCACCAGAAAGTAGGCGTAGGCCTGGTGGTGCGAGCGGCCAACGCGTCCGCGCAACTGGTGCAGTTGGGCCAGGCCGAAACGGTCGGCGCGGTTGATGATGATGGTGTTGGCGTTGGGCACATCCAGGCCGCTTTCAATAATCGTGCTGCACACCAAAATCTGGTGGCGGCCGCGGTAGAAATTCTGCATGGTATTTTCCAGTTGCCGCGCCGGCTGGCGGCCGTGGGCGGTGGCGATGGCCGCTTCCGGCAGCAGTTCGGCGAGTTCACCGGCAATGCGCTCCATGGAATGCACTTCGTTGTGCAAAAAATACACCTGGCCGCCGCGCCGGATTTCGCGCAGGCAGGCTTCACGAATCAGCCCATGGTCAAAGTTGCGCACAAAAGTTTTGATGGACAGGCGCGCCCGGGGCGGCGTGGTGATCAGCGAGACCGAGCGCAGGCCCACTATGGCCATGTTTAAGGTGCGCGGAATGGGCGTCGCGCTCAGGGTGAGAATGTCCACCTCGCTGCGCAATTGTTTCAGCCGCTCCTTCTGGCGGACGCCGAAACGGTGCTCCTCATCCAGAATTAACAGGCCGAGGTTTTTGAAGCGCACGTTTTTCTGCAGCAGTTTGTGGGTGCCGATGACGATGTCGGGGCGGCCCTCGGCGAGGCGCGCGGTGATGTTTTTGGTTTCGGCGGCGGTGCGGAAGCGGCTCAGCAACTCCACCTCGGCGCCGCTGCCGGCGAAACGCTCGCGGAATGTTTCAAAGTGCTGGCGCGCGAGCAGCGTGGTGGGCGCCAGCACCGCCGCCTGGCGGTTGTTGTGCACCGCGACGAAAGCGGCGCGCAGCGCGATCTCGGTTTTGCCGAAACCCACATCGCCGCACACCAGTTTGTCCATGGGCTTGCCGGAAAGCATTTCCTCCAGCACTTCTTTTTCCACGCGCAACTGGTCCGGCGTTTCCTCAAACGCAAACCGCCCGGCGAACTCGGCGTAGGCGGTGTGCTGCGACGCCGACAGGGTGCACGGCGCGCCGCTGCGTTTGGCGCGCAGCGCCTGGGTCTCCAGCAACTCGGCGGCCACATCAAAAGTTTTCCGCCGCGCTTTGCGCCTCGCCTTGTCCCATGCGTCGTGCCCCAGTTTGTGCAGCGGCGCCGACTCCGCATCCGCGCCCACATAGCGCGTGACCAGGTGCAGCGACAGCACCGGCACGTATAATTTGTCACCGCCGTGGTAGGTGATGGCGAGGAATTCGGTGTCCACGCCGCCGGACGACAGCACGCTGAGGCCCTGGTAGCGGCCGACGCCGTGCTCCTCATGCACTACCGGGTCGCCGATGCTGAGTTCCACCAGCGATTTAATCACCGCCTCCGGGTCGCGTGAACCGTGGCCGGTTTTGCCGCGCTCGCGCCGCGCCGGCGCCTCGCCGTACAACTGCGCTTCGCTGAGCACGGTGGCGCCGCCGGCCAAATACAAACCCCGCGCCAGCGGCGCGGCGGCGACGGCCAGGGGAAAGCGCGCCGGGTTTTCGGCAAAAATTTTCCACCCCGCCACCGGCTCGGCGCGGTGGCCGTAATCGGCCAGCACTTCCTGCAGCATCTCGCGCCGGCCATCGCTCTCGGTGACCAGCAGCACCGCCTCGCCGCGCTTTTTTTTCTGCGCCAAAGTTTCGCAAAGCGCCGAATAGGGATGCTCCAGCGCGCGGTTCACCGCCACCGCCTGGGCATCCGGCGGCGGCCGCGAGTCGAAATAAATGTCTTTGGCCTTTTCCGGCAGGCCGCCGTCACCGCCGCCGCTGTACGCGCGCGGATGGTTTTTGATGCGCCGCATCAGCCCGGCCGGCGACAAATACAAATCTTCCGGCGGCAGCACCAAACGCTCGGTGTCAACCGCGCAGCGGGAAAAACGTTCCTCCACTTCGGCGCGGTGGCGTGCGGCGAGATTTTCAATTTCCGGCGGCAGCAGCAGGCCGGCGGCGGCCGGCAGGTAGTCAAAAAAATCGCCGGTGGAGGAAAAAAACAGCGGCAGAAAAAATTCCGCGCCCGGCGGAACCTCGCCCTTGCTGATGTCGCGGTAAATGCGCTGGGTGCGCGGGTCCACGGCGAAACGCTTGCGAAAGTTTCCGCGAAAAGTGTTCACGCCGTCCTCGGTCATGGGAAATTCCCGCGCCGGAAACAGGGTGATGTCGCCCACCTCGGACACCGAGCGCTGGGTTTCCGGATCAATCAGGCGGATGGATTCAATCTCGTCATCAAACAAATCCAGCCGAAACGGCCGCGCCGCGCCCATGGGATACACATCCAGCACGCCGCCGCGCAGCGCAAACTCGCCCGGCGCCATCACCTGCGACACTGCCGCGTAAGATGCGCGCGCCAACTTTTCGCGGAACGCGGCCAGGTCCAGCCGCTCGCCTTTGCGCAGCGCAAACAGATGCCCGGCGATAAACTCTTTCGGCGGCAGCCGCTGCATCAGGTTTGCCAGCGTGAGCAGAATCACCACCACGGCGGGGCCCAGTTGCGGCGCGCGGTGCAGCACCCGCAGCCGCTGGGAAATAATGTCCGGGTGCGGCGAAAAATTGTCGTACGGCAGGCATTCCCAGTCCGGAAAAGTGATGACTTCAAGCGCGCTGTCGCCGCCGAAAAACCGCAACTCATCCGCCAGATTCTGCATCTGCCGGGCGTCTTCGCTGACCGCCACCAGCAAACCCCCGCGCCGCGCGGCCAGGGCGGTGAGGGCGAGGGCGGGCGCGCCGCCGTACAGTTTTCGCCAGCGCAACGGTTCATCCGCGGACTCGGGAAACGGCGGCGCCAGGACCGAGGCGTCGGGGAAGACCTGGGAAAATTTATTCATCAATGCAGGCGGCGGATTTTATACTATTGTTTTATGCCCCGACAGTGGATTTTCATCGCCAACGCCGGCGCCGGCGAGCGCATGGGCGCGCCGGTGCCGAAGCAGTACCTTGAGGTGAACGGCCGGCCGCTGCTGTGCCACACGCTGGACGCGTGGCTGGCCTATGCCGGCGAGTGCGGCGCGGCGGGGATTGCCGTTGGCGTCGCCGATGGCGACGGCTGGTGGGAAAAAATTAAAAAAAACTATCCGCCGTCCATCACTGAATCCCCCGGCGGCGCAACGCGCATGGAAACGGTGTGGAACGGTTTGCAAACTCTTGCCGGCCGCGCCGGCGGTGATGACTGGGTGCTGGTGCATGACGCGGTGCGCCCGTGCGTGCCGCGCGGCGACATTGCGCGGCTGGCCGAAGCCGTGGATGAGGGCGGTGAGGGCGCGGCGCTCGGCTGCTTAATTTCCGACAGCGTTAAGCGCGGCGGTGAGGGCGGGCGCATGGTTGCAAGTGTTGCGCGAAAAAATTTATGGCGCGTGTTCACGCCGCAGATGTTTCGCTATGCGCAGTTGCATGATGCGCTGGCCCGGGCGCGCGCGCAGGGTGAGGTTTTTGACGATGAAGCCGGCGCGGTGCAGGCCGCCGGCGGCAAACCGCTTTTGGTGGCCGGCGCGGCGGCCAATATTAAAGTCACCACGCCCGATGATCTTGCGTTGGCGGCGGCGTGGCTTGCGCGGCGGGGGTGAGGGTGCAGCGCATCGGACACGGCTTTGATGTGCACCGCCTGGCGGCCGGCCGCGAGTTGCGCATCGGCGGTGTGTGCATCCCTTTTGCGCGCGGGCTCGCCGGCCACTCCGATGCCGACGTGCTGCTGCACGCCATCGCCGACGCCTGCCTCGGTGCCGCCGCCATGGGCGACATCGGTTTGCACTTCCCCGACACCGACCCCGCCATTCGCGGCGCCGACAGCAGGACACTTTTGCGCGCGGTGCAAAAAAAGGTCGCCGCCGCCGGCTACCGGGTCGGCAATGTGGACGCCACGGTCATCGCCGAGGCGCCGCCCATGGCCCCCCACGCCGCCGCCATGGCCGCCAACATCGCCGCCGACCTCGGCATCAGCGCGGCGCAGGTGAACATCAAGGCGACCACCACCGAAAGCCTCGGCTTCACCGGCCGCGGCGAGGGAATCGCCGCGACGGCGGTGGTGATGTTAGTCGCGGAATGAACGCCGCAACAGTACGTACAGCGCGCCGGCGCCGCCATCGCGCACCGTGGCCGGCGCGAAAGCCAGCACTTCCGGGCGGCGGCTGAGCAAGCCGGCGGCCATGTCGCGCAGCACCGGCCGGCCCGGCGAGCGCAGGCCTTTGCCCACCACCACCATCACGCAGCGCTGGCCGCCGTCCACCGCGCGGTCCAGAAACCGGGTCAACTCCCGGCGGCCCTCGGCCTCGGTTAAACCGTGCAAGTCCACCGTCGACTCCACCGCAATTTCACCGCGCCTGAATTTTTTGCGCCGCTGCAGCGGCAGTCCCGGGCGGTGGCAGAACAACCGCTCATGCGGGTCGCGCACCATGGCATCGGCGTCCATCATTCCTCCAGAAATTTCGCCGCGTCCAGCGCCGCCATGCAGCCGCTGCCGGCCGAGGTGACGGCCTGGCGGTAGACGCTGTCCATCACGTCGCCGGCGGCGAACACCCCGGCCACGCTGGTCTGCGTCGCCATGCCGGAGTCGCCGCCTTTAACGCTGAGGTAACCGTTGCTGGTGTCCAGTTGGCCGCGGAAGATTTCGGTGTTGGGCGTGTGGCCGATGGCGATGAACACGCCGCTGACCGCAGTCTCGCGCGTTGCGTTGTCGCGGTTGTCGCGCATGCGGATTTTGGTGACGCCGTTGTCGTCGCCGAGGACTTCATCCAGTTCGTGGAACCATTCCACCGTGACATTGCCGCCGCCGCCGCTGCGCGACAACAGTTTTTGCGCGAGGATGTGCTCGGCGCGGAGTTTGTCGCGGCGGTGGAGCAGGGTGACGCTCTCGGCGATGTTGGACAGGTAAAGCGCTTCCTCCACCGCCGTGTTGCCGCCGCCCACTACCGCCACCGGCTTGCCTCGGTGAAAAAAGCCGTCGCAGGTGGCGCAGGTGGACACGCCGCGGCCGCGAAATTTTTCTTCCGACGGCAATCCGAGGTAAAGCGCCGAGGCGCCGGTGGCGATAATCAGCGCGTCGCAGGTGTACTCGCATTCGCCTTGCAATGAAAAAGGCCGCCGCGACAGGTCCACCGACTCAATGTGGTCGTCCGCGACTTCCGCGTCGAACCTTTCCACATGGGCGCGCATGCGCTGCATTAAATCCGGCCCCTGCACGCCGTCCACATCGCCCGGCCAGTTGTCCACATCGGTGGTGGTGGTCAGTTGCCCGCCCGGCTCCTGCCCGGTCAGCACCAGCGGCCGCAAGTTGGCCCGCGCCGCATACAACCCCGCCGTCCACCCCGCCGGCCCGGAGCCGAGAATCAAAAGACGACAATGGCGCGCGCCGGGCATGGGCGGGGAGTATAGCGCATGGGGGTGGCGGCGACGGTGGAGGTGTTTTTACTGCGCGGGTTGCCGACGGTGGCTTGTCGGCGGGGAGAGATGTTCTACTCGCAATCCCAGCCACCGCCGCTCAGCAATTCGTCAACATCATCCATGGACAGCGACTTGATTGCCTGTGCCTGCTCACCGGCATTATGGGGAAAGCAAAGTACCGGCCCCGTGAGTTGCCGGCGGGAATGCGGCCGGGGCGGAAGCCGGGCGGCGAAAATGACGGTTGCGAGGGTGAAAATGATGTCATGGCGGTTCTCTGGTGGCGGGGCGGTGAAGCGTGGCACGAAGCCGTCGGTGCGACATGTGGAAATGGTGGTTGCAGGTGTAGAAATGGTGACTGCAAGCGTCATGGCGGCGGTGCAGGGGGCGGAGGCAGAAATAACAGTTGTAAAACTGGAAGTGACAGTGCTGGAAATGCAAGTGACAGTGCTGGAAGTTTCGGATGTAGGCTAAAAACGGTTGCAATTTAGCCAAACGGTTTGTAAACTGCGCCGGCCCTGCCCGCCGCCAGCGTCAGAAAACCGCATATGGTCGGGCTTTTTTCCATAAAAACGAGGATTCCGCCATGCCCACCGACGAAAACCGCCGCCTGCACCGTGAAATCTTGCGGCAGGCTGGCCGGACGGCGAGTCGGTGAAGTTTACTGTGAACTAAACCGCACGTTGCCGCTGGCCGTTCGCCGCTCAGCCGGATTTGGCCCCGGCTTCGGCGGCTTTTTTCTTGCGGTCTTCACGCGCGATTAGCCAGTCGGTGATTAGACCGGAAAAGATGAGGCCAAACACACCCACGAGGGCGAGCGCCATTGAGATGTAGACGACGAAGTCGGGAATGACGATGTCTCTCAGGGTGTTCCTCCGGTTTGTTTGATGAGGCTCTTGATTTTCCACTGCAGGCGGGCGACTTCCGCCGCCAAACCTACCAGACACACAGCGGCGATGGTGGCGATGATACTCCAATCCCCTTGCTCAAACCAGCCCGCCAAGTGGTTGCCCACCGCCCCGGCAAGCAAATACCCGCCGACGATATACGCCAGCATGGCACGGCTTAGAAAGTTGATATTTTCCTTCGCGCTTTCCGATTTGGTTTTGGCTTATGGGGCGGAGTGTAGCGCACTTGTTCACGCCGCTATGGGCATCGGGCGACACCGGGCGGACAATGGTAGAATGGCCGCCATGCCTTTCGCCGCCCTCACCCTCACCGCCCTGATTTTTGCCGCCGCACCGGCGCATGCGGTGGCGCCGCTGGCCGAGGTGCCGACGCTGGCGCCGATGATTGCGGAGGTTTCGCCGGCGGTGGTGAACATTGCGACCAGTGGGACCGAGAATGTGCGGTCGAATCCGCTGTTTGATGATCCATTTTTCAAGCGATTTTTTGAGCGGCGCGGGCGGGAGTTTCCGCAACGCAAGCGGCAGGTGCATGGTCAGGGGTCGGGGGTGGTCATTGACGCCGCCGAGGGGCATGTGATTACCAACCACCATGTGGTGGAGGACGCCGATGAAATCATCGTCACCCTCGGCGATGGGCGCGAGTTTGAGGCCGAGTTAATCGGCAGCGACCCGGAGGTGGACATTGCGCTGCTGCAGATTCCGGCGGAGGATTTGTCCACCGTCACCGTCGGCGATTCGTCGCGGCTGCGGGTGGGGGATTTTGTGGTGGCCATCGGCAACCCGTTCGGGCTGAGCCAGACCGTCACCTCCGGCATCGTCAGCGGACTCGGGCGCAACGACCTGGGCATTGAAAGTTACGAGGACTTCATCCAGACCGATGCCGCCATCAACCGCGGCAACTCCGGCGGCGCGCTGGTGAACCTGCGCGGTGAACTCATCGGCATCAACACCGCCATCCTCGCCCCCGGCGGCGGCAGCGTGGGCATCGGCTTCGCCATTCCGTCCAACCTTGCGCTGAGTTTAACCGGGCAAATTTTAGAGCACGGCAAAGTGCGGCGCGGGCGGCTGGGCGTTTATATTCAGGATCTGGACGCGCGGCTGGCCGAGGCTTTCGGTTTGGACAACCGCAGCGGGGCGTTGATCAGCCGGGTGGAGCCGGACTCGCCGGCCGAGGAGGCCGGGCTGCAGAGCGGCGATGTGGTTTTGTCGGTGGACCACCGCAAAGTGGACAGCGCATCGGACTTGCGCAATATCATCGGTCTTATGCGGGTGGGCCAGGAGGCGCGGATTAATTTCTGGCGCAAGGGGCGCATGATGAGCGTGGACATTCTGCTGCGCGAGCGGCGCATGCGGCAGGTGGCCGGGGCCGAGTTTCACCACCGCCTGCGCGGCGCGCTGTTGAAAGAATTGAAACCCGATGAGGACGACGGTGACGAGGGCGTGCAAGTGGCCGAGGTGGAGGAGGGCAGTCCGGCCGCCGATGCCGGCCTGCGCGGCGGTGACATCATTGTTTCAGTGAACCGCCATGCGGTCGCCAGTCTGCAGCAGATGCGTGAAGCGGTGGGGCTGGAGCGCGGGCGGCTGCTGCTGCTGATTAAGCGCGACGAGTCGGCGTTCTACCTGGCGCTGCGATGAACGCACCGGTGATTGCGCCGTCGCTGTTGTCGGCCGACTTTGCGCGGCTGGGCGAGGAGGCGGACCAGGTGCTGGCGGCCGGCGCCGACTGGCTGCACTTTGACGTGATGGACAACCACTATGTGCCGAACTTGTCGTTCGGCCCTTTGGTGTGCCGCGCGCTGCGCGACCATGGCGTAACCGCGCCCATTGATGTGCACCTGATGGTGCAGCCGGTGGACGCCATCATCCCGGAGTTCGCCGCCGCCGGGGCGACTTGCATCACCTTTCATCCGGACGCGGCGACGCATGTGGACCGCAGTCTGCAGTTGGTGCGCGACCACGGCTGCCAGTGCGGGCTGGCGTTCAACCCGGCGGCGCCGCTGGATGCTTTGCGCCACACGCTGGCGCAACTGGACCTGGTGCTGCTGATGTCGGTGAACCCGGGCTTCGGCGGGCAGCGGTTTATTCCATATGTGATGGACAAGGTGAAGGCGGCGCGGCGCATGCTGGATGAGGCCGGCAGCGGGGCGCGGCTTGAGGTGGACGGCGGCGTCACCCAGGACAACGCCGCCGCCATCGCCGCCGCCGGGGCCGACACTTTTGTCGCCGGCAGCGCGGTGTTCGGCGCCGCCGACTACCGGCATGCGGTTGCCGAATTGCGCGATGCGATTGAGAGCGGGCGCAATTGATGAGCGTTGCCGCCGAGGCGTTCACCACCGACGCCGATTTCCACCGCCACGCCGCCGCCGGCTGCAACCGCATCCCGCTGATGCGCGAGGTGCTGGCCGACATGGACACGCCGCTGTCGGCGTATCTTAAACTCGCGCGCGGCCGCAACTCCTATCTGCTGGAATCCATGCAAGGCGGCGAAAAATGGGGGCGCTATTCCATCATCGGCCTGCCGGCGCGCGAGTTGCTGCGGGTGCGCGGGGCGGCGGTGGAGCGGGTGCGCGACGGCGCCGTCGTCAGCAGCGAACAGAGTGATGATCCGCTGGCCGCGGTGCGCGCGTTTCACGCCGGGTTTCGCGCGCCGGCGATTGCCCGGCTGCCGCGTTTTTGCGGCGGGCTGGTGGGTTATTTCGGCTACGACACGGTGCGCTGCATTGAACCGCGCCTGCGCGGCGGCGGCCGGCCCGACCCGCTGGACGCCGATGACATGGTGCTGCTGGTGTCGGAAGAGTTGGCGGTGTTTGACAACTACAGCGGGCGGCTGCTGTTTTTAATTTACGTCGATCCGGCCGAGGACAACGCCTACGCGCGCGGCCAGCAAAGGCTGGATGAATTGCAGGAAATGTTAGGGCAAACCGCGCCGCGCCCGCCGGCCGCCGGCGGTGAGGGTGAGGGCGGCGGCGATTTTGTGTCGCATTTCGGGCGCGGGGATTTTGAGGCGGCGGTGGAGCGCGCGCGGGTTTACATTCGCGACGGCGATATTTTTCAGGTTGCATTGTCGCAGCGCATGGCGGCGCCGTTCACCGCCGAGCCGCTGCACCTGTACCGCGCATTGCGCACCGTCAACCCGTCGCCGTACATGTATTTTTTTCATCTGGATGACATGCACATTGTCGGTTCGTCGCCGGAAATACTGGTGCGGCTGGAGGACGGCGTGGTGACGCTGCGCCCGGTGGCCGGCACCCGCCGCCGCGGCCGCGACGAGGAGGAGGACCGCAAGTTGGCCGAGGAGTTGCTCGCCGACCCCAAGGAGTTGGCCGAGCACCTGATGCTGCTGGACCTGGGGCGCAATGATGTGGGCCGCATCGCCGAAGTGGGCACGGTGCGCGCCACCGAGAAAATGGTGGTGGAACGCTACTCGCACGTGATGCACATCGTCTCCAACGTGGTGGGCCGCCTGCGCGCCGGGCTGGACGCGGTGGACGTGCTGCGCGCCACTTTCCCGGCCGGCACCCTGAGCGGCGCGCCGAAGGTGCGGGCCATGGAAATCATCGACGAACTGGAGCCCCATGGCCGCGGGGTGTACTCCGGCGCGGTGGGCTACATCGGCTGGAACGGCAACATGGACACCGCCATCGCCATCCGCACCGCGCTCATCAAGAACGGTTCACTGTCGCTGCAGGTGGGCGCCGGCATTGTCGCCGACTCGGTGGCGGCGGCGGAGTGGGAGGAGACCATGAACAAAGGCCGGGCAATGATGCGCGCCGCGCAATTGGCGCGCTCGGGATTGCGCCTGTGAGGGGCCGGCATGCTGCTGGTGATCGACAACTACGATTCCTTCACCTTCAACCTGGTGCAGTTCCTCGGCGAGTTGGGGCGGGAGGTGACGGTGCGGCGCAATGACCAGATCACCGTGGACGCCGCCGCCGCCATGGCGCCCCAGGCGGTGGTGCTGTCGCCGGGGCCGTGCACGCCGAATGAGGCCGGGGTGAGTCTGGAATTGGTGGCGCAACTGGCGCCGCGCATTCCCATGCTCGGCGTTTGCCTGGGGCACCAGAGCATCTGCCAGGCTTTCGGCGCGCGCATCGTGCATGCCGCGCGCATCATGCACGGCAAAACCTCGGCCATATGCCATGACGGCAGCGGCGTGTTTGACGGGCTGCCCCGGAACTTCACCGCCACGCGCTATCATTCCCTGGCCGCCGGGCGCGACACCGTCCCGGTGTGCCTGGCGGTGAACGCGTGGACCGACGACGGTGAAATCATGGGCGTGCGCCACCGTGAGTACGCGGTGCACGGCGTGCAGTTTCACCCCGAGTCCATCGCCACCGAATGGGGGCATGAACTGCTGCGCAATTTTCTGGCCTGCGCGGATGAGCGGCGGGGTTGACCGTGGACATTAAACAGGCGCTCGGCAAAGTCATTGACGGCGGCGACCTCAGCGCCGCCGGGATGGGCGCCGTGATGAAACAAATCATGACCGGCGAAGCCACCGCCGCACAAATCGGCGCCTTCCTCGCCGCGCTGCGCATGAAGGGCGAGAGCATCGACGAAATCACCGCCGCCGCCGAAGTGATGCGCGCCCTGGCCGCGCGGGTGACGGTTGACGCGCAACAGTTGACCGATGTGGTGGGCACCGGCGGTGACGGCCTGCGCACTTTTAATATTTCCACCGCCGCCATGTTCATCGCCGCCGCCGCCGGCGGGCGCATGGCCAAGCACGGCAACCGCGCCGCCTCCGGCGCCTCGGGCAGCGCCGATGTGCTGGCGGCGGCCGGGGTGCCGCTGGATTTGCCGCCGGCCGATGTGGCGAAGTGCATTGAGCAAACCGGCATCGGTTTCATGTTTGCGCCGCAGCACCACAGCGCGATGAAGCACGCCATCGGCCCGCGCCGCGAGATGGGCGTGCGCACGATCTTCAATGTGCTCGGCCCGTTGACCAACCCGGCGGGCGCCGAGAATTTTCTGCTCGGCGTCTTCTCCGCCGCCCTCACCGGCCCGCTGGCGCGGGTGCTGCAAAAACTCGGCGCGCGCCGCGCCATGGTGGTGTGCGCCGACGATGGCATGGACGAAATCAGCACCGCCGCGCCGACCCGGGTGGCCGAGTTGCGCGATGGTGAAATCCGCGAATACCAAATCACGCCGGAAGATTTCGGCCTGGCGCGCAGCACGGTGGACTCGCTGACGGTGAACGATGCCGAACAAAGTTTGCAAATCATCAACCAGGTTTTCGCCGGCGGCCAGGGCGCGGCGCGCGACATTCTGCTGCTGAACGGCGGCGCCGCCGTCTACGTCGCCGGCCGCGCCGCCACCCTCACCGCCGGCATCACCTGTGCCGCCGAGGTGGTGGACAGCGGGGCGGCGGCGGGGAAGATGGGGGAATTTGTCGCTTTTGCGCGCGGGCTGGGTGCGGGAAAATAAGGATTTGGCGATGCCCGCATCAAAAGCACGTTTAATTGGAGTGGACTGCTCGACTGACCCGACGAAGGTCGGGCTTGCTGTTGGGCATCTGGAGGGAGGGAAACTTGTTGTTACCGATGCTGAACGTCGCAAGACGTGGGGTTGCATTGAAAAAACGGTCGTTGAGTGGATTAACGGCTCGGAAAACAGTTTGCTGGCCCTTGACGCGCCTATGGGCTGGCCGAAATCTCTCGGCAGGGCGCTTGTTTCTCATAAAGCAGGGAGTGCGTTTCCGAATCTGAAAGCCGCCTGCCAGTTTCGGAGAAAAGAGAACCGAAAGACATCGCAAGCCGATTTCATGTTTCAGAGGGAAACGGAACGATGGGTATACGACGTCATCGGACACAAGCCCTATGATGTCGGCTCAAACCTTATCGCCCGAACCGCATACTCAGCGCTTTCTTTTTTGGGGAGACTTGGGATTCCATTGGCATGGGATCCCGCGGTTCTTGCGCCCGTTTCGGCGATTGAAGTATACCCTGCGGCAACGCTCAAAGGGCGGGGGCTTCTGTGCACTGGCTACAAAAAGGGAAAGGGGAAAGATAACCGGGAAGAAATTATCAAAGGATTGAAAGAGAAAGAGATGATGCTGTCCCAGGTCGTCGAGGAAGAAATGCGGGAGAGCGACAATGTCCTCGACGCAGTGGTGTGCGTACTGGCGGCGGCAGATTTCGTAAATAATAGGGCGATCTCGCCCGAAGAAGCCGGGATAGATCCCGAACTTGCCAAAAAAGAAGGTTGGATATGGGTAAAACCCGACATCCTCCGCGAAATCATCGCCCATAAAAAGCGCGAAGTCGCCGCCCTCAGCGCCGACTTGCATCCGGCGCAAAGCGCGCCGCCGGTGCGCGGTTTTGCCCGGCGCATCGGCGAGTGTGTGGACGGCGGGCGGGCGGCGGTGATTGCCGAGATTAAACAAGCCTCGCCCAGCGCCGGCGTGTTGCGCGGGGATTTTGACCCGGCGCAAATCGCCGCCGTTTACCAGGCCGGCGGCGCGGCGTGCTTGTCGGTGCTGACCGATGAAAAATTTTTCCACGGCAGCGGCCGCCACTTGCAGCAGGCGCGCGCCGCCTGCGGGCTGCCGGTGTTGCGCAAGGATTTCATCATTGACCGCGCGCAAGTCGCCGAGTCCCGCGCGCTGGGCGCCGACTGTGTTTTGTTAATAGCGGCGGCGCTGCCGGACGAGGGTGAGGGCGGCCTGGCCGCGCTGTACGAATGCGCGCGCGGGGCCGGGATGGATGTGCTGGTGGAGGTGCACAACCGCGCCGAGTTGGCGCGCGCGCTGCCCCTCGCCGATGCTCTGCTCGGCATTAACAACCGCGACCTGCGCACTTTCCGCACCGACATCAAAGTCACCATGGACTTGCTCCCCGGCATTCCCCCCGGCCGCACGGTGGTCACCGAAAGCGGCATCCACGACCCGGCCCAGGTGCGCCGCCTGCGCGGCCTTGGCGTACACGCTTTTTTGGTCGGTGAGGCCCTGATGCGCGCCGCCGATCCGGCCGCCGAACTCGGCCGGCTGTTCGCCGCCGGGCGGTAAAACAAGCCGCCGGCCGGCCCCTTGCCGCCGCCGCCGGGAGGGTGTATAGTCGCGCCCACAACCACCAACCAACCACTAACAACCACAACCCAAGGAGAGCAGTTATGTTGATTTTAACCCGGCGTATCGGCGAGACACTGAACATCGGCGACAACGTGCAGGTGACGGTGCTGGGCATCAAAGGCCACCAGGTGCGCATTGGCATCAATGCGCCCAAAGACGTTCCGGTGCATCGTGAGGAAATTTACGAGCGCATCAAGCAGGAGGAACAGGCCAACACGGAATAAACCGTCCGCCGCCGTTTCTGCGCAATCCGCAATGTCCGGAGAGGTGGCCGAGTGGCTGAAGGCGCTCCCCTGCTAAGGGAGTATGGGGCTAGTAACCTCATCGAGGGTTCGAATCCCTCCCTCTCCGCCACCGCCGCCGTGTGCATCGGCGCGCCCGTAGCTCAGTTGGATAGAGTGCCTGGCTACGAACCAGGAGGTCGGGAGTTCGAATCTCTCCGGGCGCGCCAGTTTTTGTGCGGTACTGTGCGGTGTTATTTGCGGCGGTGAGGGTGTTATACTCCGCCGCCGATTCCACTCCTTGCCTCACCGCCGCGCGGGAGGCTTGACAACCGAAAGGAGCAACCATGCGACATTATGAAATCGTGTTTCTGGTCCACCCTGACCAGAGCCCCCAGGTGCCGGCCATGACCGAGCGTTACAGCGCCATGGTCACCGACGCCGGCGGCAGCATCCACCGCCACGAGGACTGGGGGCGCCGCCCGCTGGCCTATCCCATCGCCGACATGCGCAAAGCGCACTACGTGCTGCTCAATGTGGAGTGCGACCAGGAAACCCGGCGCAAGATTGAAAACACGTTCAAGTTCAGCGACGCCATTCTGCGCTCGCTAATCATCCGCCGCAACGCCGCGGTCACCGAGGAGTCGTGGATCGCCGCCGAAACCCGCCGCGAGGAGGAGCGCGAGACGGCGCGCCGCGAGCGTGAACAGCGCGCCGCCGCCGAGGCTGAAGCCGCCGCCTCCGAGGCCGAAGTGGCCGCCGCCGAAGTCGACTCTGCCGCCGCCGACCATGCAGTTGGCGACCCCGGCGCTGAGGTGGAAACCACCGGTGCCGAGGCCGGCAGTGTGGACGGTGCAACCGCCGCCTCCGAGGCCGGCACCGCCACTTCCGACACCGAAACCACCGCCCCCGGCCCTGCAACCACCAAAACCGACACCGGAGAATCCACATGAACCGTTTCCCCCGCCGCCGCCGCTACTGCCGCTTCACCGCCACCGGCGTCAAAGAGGTGGACTACAAAGACCTCGCCGCGCTCAGCGCCAACCTGAGCGAAGCCGGCAAGATTCTGCCCAGCCGCAGCACCGGCACCCGCGCCCGCTACCAGCGGCAACTGGCCACCGCGGTTAAGCGCGCGCGCTACCTGGCGCTGTTGCCGTACAGCGACAACCACGCCGGTTGAAGCCATGCAAGTCATTCTTCTGGACAGCGTGCACAACCTCGGCCATGTGGGCGACGAGGTGCGGGTGAAGCCGGGCTACGCGCGCAACTATTTAATCCCCCAGGGCCACGCGGTGCGCGCCACCCCCGAAGCGCGCGCCGAGGTGGAGGCGCGGCGGCGCGAGTTGGCCGCGGCCGAAGACCAGCGCATCACCGAGGCGCAGAAGCGCGCCGACAGTTTGCGCGACGTGCGCATCACCATCCGCAGCCGCGCCGCCGAGGAGGGCAAACTGTTCGGCTCGGTGACCAACGCCGATGTGATTGCCGCCCTCGCCGAGTTGGGCCATGAAGTGCACAAACAGGAAGTTAACATCGCCCAGGGCACGGTCAAGGAAACCGGCGAATACAAGGTGGACGTCATTCTGCACCCCGACGTGATTGTCAACATTCCGCTGACGGTGGCCGCCGAGGAAGGCTGAGCGCGCGCCATGGCCGACGCAAGCGAAGACCTCAAGCGCCCGCCGCAGTCCGAGGAGGCCGAGCAGGCGGTGCTGGGCGGGCTGATGCTGGAATCGCGCCATCTGGACGATGTCATCGACATTCTGTCAGCGGAAGACTTTCACATTCACACCCACCGCTCCATTTTCCGCGCCATCAG
>JAPPPZ010000076.1 GCA_028817275.1 Gammaproteobacteria bacterium | reverse complement strand
CGGCGATAATGAACGCCACACCGCACTGCCGCCCGCTGGTCATTAAGGCTTTCAGATTGAATAACCTCATGCCCGCCAGCATAACACAAAATCATGCGGCGACCATGCGGCCCAGGTCGCGGCCGCCGAGGAGGTGCATGTGGAGGTGGAAAACCTCCTGATGGGCGTGGCGGCCGCAGTTGATGATGAGGCGGTAGCCGTCGGCGGCGATGTTTTCCTGCTCGGCGATTTTTCTGGCGGCGAGGAACAGTTTGCCCAGCACTTCGGCATCGGCGTCGGCGGCTTCGTTGACGCTGGGGATGGGCTTGTCGGGGACGATGAGGACGTGGGTCGGCGCGCGCGGGCTGATGTCGCGGAAAGCGGTGACGCCGCCCTCGCGGTAGACGATGTCGGCGGGGATTTCGCCGTTGATGATTTTGGTGAACAGGGTTTCTTCGGCCATGGGGAAATCCTCGGTGGTGAAAGCGGGCGGATAGTGTATACTGAAAATCCGTTTCCACACACACCCAGCACTTGGAGAAAACCAATGGACAATTTTAAAGCCTACCGAATCCACGAGCGCGATGGAAAAATCGCCGCCGGTTTTGAGACCCTCAGCGTGGACGACCTCACCGCCGGCGAGGTGGTGGTCAAGGTGCAGTATTCCGGCATCAACTACAAAGACGCCCTGGCCGCCACCGGCAAGGGGAAAATCCTGAGGAAATACCCGCTGAACGGCGGCATTGACCTGGCCGGCGAGGTGGCGGAGTCGGCGGATGCAAGATTTGCCGCCGGCGACGGCGTACTGGTGGTGAGCGCCGGGCTGTCGGAAACCATGGACGGCGGCTACGCCGAATTCGCCCGGTTGCCCGCCGACTGCGTGATGAAACTGCCGGCGGGCATGAGCGCGTTTGACGCCATGGCCATCGGCACCGCCGGTTACACCGCCGGACTCGCCATCGTGCGCATGGAGGACAACGGCCAGCGGCCGGACCTGGGGCCGGTGCTGGTCAGCGGCGCCAGCGGCGGCGTTGGCAGCATCGCCGTGGACATGTTAGCCGGCAGCGGCTACGCAGTGACCGCCCTCACCGGCAAACCGGAGGCGCGGGATTTTCTCGGCGAACTCGGCGCCGGCGATTTCGTGGACCGCAACACGCTGGAGACCGGCGGGCGGCCGCTGGAAAAAGCGCTGTGGGGCGGCGCGGTGGACAACGTGGGCGGCGACGTGCTGGCGTGGCTGACGCGCACCGTGCGGCCCTACGGCAACATCGCCTCCATCGGCCTGGCCGGCGGGCACAAACTGGAAACCACGGTGATGCCGTTCATCCTGCGCGGGGTTTCGCTGATTGGCGTGAACTGCGGGCTGATGCCGGCGGAAATGGCCGGGCGCACGTGGAAGCGGCTGGCCGGCGACCTGAAAATCCGCAATCTGGACAAGATTGTCACCCGCACCATTGATTTTGCGCAGTTGCCGGAGGCTTTTGACGGCTACCTGGCGGGGACGGTGACCGGGCGGACGGTGGTGAAAATTTCCTGATGGCCGACACCCTGCTCGGCGCGCTGATTCTGCTGGCCGGGGCCGGGCTGGGGCTGGCCGGCGGGTGGCTTCTGTGGCGCGCCCGGGCGGCGGCGCGCGACGATGAACTGGGCGCGCAACGAAAAAGAATCAACGAACTGGAAACCGCCAACACCGAACTTGCAGTGCGCCGCGAGGAAGAAAACAGGCACGCGGCGGAAAAGTTGCAGATGCTCACCGAGGCCAGGGAAAAAATGGCGGCGGAGTTTGAAAACCTGGCCAACCGCATTTTTGACGACAAGGGGCGCAAGTTCACCGAGCAAAGCCGCGAGGTGCTGACGCCGCTGCGCGAGCAACTGGACAACTTCCGCAAAAAAGTGGAGGAAACCTACGAAAAAGAATCCCGCGACCGGCTGCGGCTGGCGCATGAAATCACCGACCTTAAAAACTTAAACCAGCAAATCAGTGAAGACGCCGTGAACCTTACCAACGCGCTCAAAGGGCAGGTGAAAACCCAGGGCAACTGGGGCGAAATAATTCTGGAGCGGGTGCTGGAGCAGTCGGGGCTGGTGAAGGGGCGGGAATACGAGGTGCAGAAAAATCTGCGCGACGACGACGGGCGGCTGCTGCGGCCGGATGTGGTGGTGCGCCTGCCGGAGGGCAAGAGCGTCATCATTGATGCCAAGGTGTCGCTGGTCGCCTACGAACGTTACTGCTCCACCGAAGACGCCGCCGCGCGCCAGCGGGAAATGAAAAACCACACCGACTCGCTGCGCAGCCACATCAAGGGGCTGGGCGGCAAAAATTATGAAAACCTGAACGGCGTGCACAGCCCGGATTTCATTTTGATGTTTGTACCGGTGGAGGCGGCGTTCATCAGCGCCATGGAGCATGACTTCTCTCTGTTTCAGGAGGCGTTTGCAAAAAACATCGTGATGGTCAGCCCGTCCACCCTGCTGGCCACGTTGCGCACCATTGAAAACACCTGGCGGTATGAACGGCAGAATCAGAATGCGCGGGAAATCGCCTCGCGGGCCGGCGATTTATATGACAAGTTTCTGCTGTTTGTGGACTCGCTGCTGGATGTGGGCGACAAACTGGACCGGGCAAAAAAATCCTGGGACACCGCCCGCAAACGCCTGACCGGCGGCCACGGCAACCTGGCGGCGCGCGCCGAGCAACTGAAGCAACTCGGCGCCGACACCCGCAAGTCGCTGCCGCCGGCCATCGCCGCCGAGGTGGACAACCGCGCGGACCCGGACTAAGCGCCTTCGGCCTTGTCCAGCACCGCCAGAACCCCGGCCGGGGGCAGCGTGCAATTTCCATTGCGGATTTTTGCCGATGCCGGAATCATGACTTCACCTTCCACTTTGATGCGCGCCGGGCGGCTGCCGTAGTTGAAGAACCACCGGACGCCGCCGCGCCGGCGGCAGCGGACATCGGGCGGCGGCGGCGCGCTGCAAATCCCGGCCTGTTTCAACAGCCGGCGCAGCACCGCATCCAGCAGCGCATCATTGGGGCGGCAGGCGAGGTAGGTGAAATTTTCGCTGGCAAAAAGTGCGCCCTCACCCTCACCGTCGGAATATTTTGCGATGGCTTGCGCCCCCTCGGCGCGGACAATTTCGCGCCAGCAAATTGCGGCGGCGGATTGTTTTTTTGCGCCGGCGGTGAAAGTGACGGCGAGCGGCGCATGGGGCGGCAGGGATTCCACCCGCCGCACGGACAGTTTCAGCAGCGGCCGCAAAACGCCGGGCGGCAAATCCCCGGGAATGGCGAAATCCTCGGTTCTGGAGCCGCAGCGCGGCCCGAAAAGCACCGGGCAGGCGGATTTTTGCAGGCGCCCAACGGCCTCAGCGGCCGGCGCCCACCACAGCGGCGCGACAATTAATTTGCGCCCGGTGAAATCATCGCGCGGCGAAATAATATCCACATCCACGCCGTGGCGGCGCAGGGCGCGGTAGAAGTCAAGCACCGCGGTGAAGGCGGCCCGGTCGCCGTGCGGCTGAATATCGGCCATCCAGATGCTTTCGTAATCCACCAGCAGCGCGACGGCGGCGCGGTTAAACGGCGGCGCGGGCGGCGGCAGGTTTTGCAACTCGGCCGCGGTTTGCGCGACTTCAGCATGCCCCGGCGCCGGCTTATCGTCCGGCGTGTGCAGTCCGGCGTGCATCTGTTCCGGCCCGGTGGGCGTCTGCCGCCAGCGAAAATAGGACACCACCTCGGCGCCGTGCGCATGTGCCTCCCAGGTCCACATGCGGACGGCGCCGGCGGCGGGAATAGCGTTGAACGGCGCCCAGTTGACCGGCCCCGGCTGCTGCTCCATCACCCACATGCGCCCGCGCCCGCAGCCGCGGAATAAATCGTGGTGAAACGCGGCGTAATCCGGATGCCCGGTGCGCAGGTAACGCAGTTGCTCCCCGGCCGGGCCATGCCGCGCCAAAAATCCGCCGGGATAGGAATCCCATGCCGCCACATCCAAATCTTCGCCCAGCGCAAAATGGTCAAAGCCGCTGAGGAACCCGGCAAAGTTGTGCAGCACCGCGCGCCCCGGCGAGTGGCGGCGGATGATTTCTGTTTGCACACGGTTAAACTCGCGGATGCTGTGCGAGGAGTAGCGGTAGAAATCCAGCAGCAACAGAGGGTGATGGCCGGCGGGGGTGAAGGCCGGGGGGTTGATTTGTGAAAAATCGTTGTATTCCAGGGACCAGAACGCGCCGCCGTAACGGCGGTTGAAAGATTCCATGGTGCGGTATTTGTCCCGCAGGAAAGCGCGAAACCCGGCGGCGGCGGCGGCGGAAAAAGAGCGCGCGCTGCCGTGGTGGCCGTATTCATTGTCGGTTTGCCAGGCGATGACCGCGGGATGCCTGCCGAATTTTTTTGCAAGATGGGTGACGATTTGCGCGCATGCTTTGCGGTAGCCGGGGTGGGCGTGGCAATAATGGCGGCGCGAGCCGAATGCCGCCGGCCGGCCTTCACCGTCCACCAAGCACATGTCCGGCAGGTCGTCCAGCAGCCAGCGCGGCGGTGCGGCGGTGGGTGTGCCAATCACCGCCCGCAGGCCGCAGTCATGCAGAATATCCAGCACCCGCTGCAGCCAGTGAAGGCGAAGTTCACCGCGCGCCGGCTGCAGCCGTGACCAGGCAAACTCACCGACCCGCACCACGCTGATGCCGGTATCGCGCATGCGCCCGGCATCCCGGCGCCACGATTCTTCAGGCCACTGCTCCGGATACCAGCATGCGCCGAGCATAAACGGAGCCGGGGTCACGGTTTTCGGCGGCGGGGAATCCATGGGCGCATTATGATACAGTGGAGTCACCATTCCATAACCCGCAGGTACCATCCCATGAGTCACACCAGCCATTGCGGCCTCCGCGGCCGCCATTTCAGCGTCCGCCGCATCGCTTTTGCCGCGCTGTTCACCGTTTTGCTGGCACCGCCGGCCATGGGCGGCGAGTTGTCCATCATTGCCGACACCTCCGACCCCGGCCAGCCGGAGGCGTTGCGCGATGTCATCCGCCGCTTTGAGGCCGCCAACCCGGATGTGACGGTGGACTTAACCATCAACGGCCGCGAGGACCACAAAACCGCGATCCGCAACTTTCTCAAAGCCGACCCGCCGGACTTGACCACCTGGTACGCCGGCGCCCGCATGCAGGTGTTTTCGGATGCCGGGCTGTTCGCCGACCTCAGCGAATTGTGGGAGGCGGAAAACCTGTCCGATGCCATGAGTTCTTCCGACGGCCTGGTGCGCGGCAAGGACGGCAAGGTTTACGGCGTCCCCTATTCCTACTACCAATGGGGAATTTATTACCGCCGCGACGTGATGCAGAAGCACGGCGTCGCCGAGCCCGAAACCTGGGATGACCTGGTGGGCGCCTGCACAAAATTGCGCGCCGCCGGCGTCACGCCGATTGCAATTGGCACCAAGTTTTTGTGGACCGCGGCCGGCTGGTTTGATTACCTCAACTTGAGAATCAACGGCCGCGACTACCATCTGCGACTCGCCGCCGGCGAAATCCCGTACACTGATTCCAGACTGGATGCCGTGTTCGCCCATTGGCGCGAGTTGGTTGACGGCGACTGCTTTCTCAAAAACCACGCCTCCTACGACTGGGTGGAAGGCGCCGCGCCGCTGATTGAAGGCAGCGCGGCGATGATGCTCATCGGCAATTTTGTCATGGGCAACTTCGCCGAGGCCGGCGTCGCCGACAAAATTGAATATGCGCAGTTCCCGGTCATCAAGCCGGGCATGCCGCTGTATGAGGACGCGCCGCTGGACACCTGGCACATTCCATCCGCCGCAAAAAACAAAAGGGACGCGATGCGCTTTCTGGCTTTTGCCGCCAGCGCCGAAATCAACGCGCTGATTCCGGCCGCCGCCGGCACCCTGCCGCCCAACAAATACGCGCCGCCGCCCGAGGACCGCATTTTGCAGGAAGGGCAGAAAGTGCTGGGCGCGGCGGCCGGGCTGGCGCAGTTTTACGACCGCGACACCGACCCGCAAATGGCCAAAAGCGGCATGGAGGGGTTTCAGGAATTCATGATTAAACCGCAGCGGCTGGATAGAATCCGTACGCGGCTGGAAAACACCCGCAAGCGGATTTACAAAAAATAACCCGCCGCCGGCGGCATCACACCACCCAGCGGTGCGCACATGAACCGGCGTTTCGCACCGTGGCTGTTTATGTCGCCGGCGCTGCTTTTGTTCACGACATATGTGCTGTGGCCGATTGCGCAGAGCATCTGGATTAGTTTTCACACCTGGGACGGCGTCGGCCAAATGGAGTGGGCCGGCCTCGCCAACTACATGGAAATGGCCGGCGACGAGCAAATCGTCACCGCCATTTCCAACAACGTTCTGTGGCTGGCGCTGTACCTGCTGTCGCCGCCGCTGGGGTTGATGCTTGCGCTTTTTCTCAACCAGCAAATCCGCGCCATCCGGCTGGCCAAGTCGCTGTTCTTTTTTCCCTTTGTCATTAATCTGGTGGTGGTGGGGCTGGTCTTCCGGTGGTTTTACGACCCATCCTACGGCCCGCTGAACGCGGCCATCACTGCGCTGGGCGGTGAGGCCATCGGCATTTTAGCCAACGAAGACACCGCCACTTACGGCGTCATTGCGGCCGGCCTGTGGCCGCAAACCGCATACTGCATGATTATCTACCTGGCCGGGCTCAGCGGCGTGAACCGGGAAATCGTGGAGGCGGCGCGCATCGACGGCGCGCGCGGCTGGCGCATGCTGTACCACATTGTGCTGCCGCAACTGCGGCCGGCGACTTTTGTCGTGGTGGTGGTCACCGTGGTCGGCGCGCTGCGCAGTTTTGACCTGATTGCAATCATGACTGAAGGCGGCCCCTACGGCAGTTCCACAGTGCTGGCATGGGAAATGTATGAGCAGGCGCTGTTCTCGTACCGCATGGGCTACGGCGCCGCCATCGCGGTGCTGCTGTTTGTGGTGATGGGCGGTTACATCGCCTGGGTTTTGTGGCAACTGGCGCGGCGGGAGAGTTAAATGTTTCCCGCCCCGCTGCCGCCCAAGCCCGCCATCCGCGCCGCCTACCAGTGCGTGCTGTGGACTTCGCTGGCGCTGTGGCTGCTGCCGCTGGCGGCAATCATGCTGACTTCGGTGCGCACCGCCGCCGACATCGCCGCCGCCAACTACTGGTCATGGCCCGCCGACACCGCCATGGTGGAAAATTACCGGGCGATTTTTGCCGGCACCAACATGCTGCGCTACTTCGCCAACAGCGCGCTGGTCACGCTGCCATCGGTGGCGGCCGCGCTGCTGCTGAGTTCCATGGCCAGTTATGCGCTGGCCACGTTTCGTTTTCGCGCCGACTTTCTGGTTTACGCGATGTTTATCGCCGGCAATTTTATTCCGTTTCAGATTTTGATGATTCCGGTGCGCGATTTTTCCCTGTCCCTCGGCCTCTACAACACCAAGACCGGGCTGGCGCTGTTTCACATTGCTTTTCAGACCGGCTTTTGCACTTTCTTTCTGCGCGGCTTTATCCGCCAGTTGCCGGGGGAAATGCTGGAGGCGGCGCGCGCCGACGGGGTTCCCGAATGGCGCATTTACCTGCACATCGTGATGCCGCTGATTTTGCCGGCGCTGGCGGCGCTGGCGGTGCTGGAGTTCACCTTCATCTGGAACGATTTTTTCTGGGGCTTGATTTTGGCCCCGGACGACCAGTCGCGCCCGGTGACGGTCGGCCTGCAGGCGCTCAAGGGCACCTACCGCGCGCAATGGCATCTGCTGTCGGCGGGCTCCATCATCGCCGCCCTGCCCCCGGTGGTTTGCTTTTTCTGGCTGCAACGCCACTTCATCGCCGGCTTAACCGCCGGCGCAACCAAAGGCTGAAGGATGGGGACCAAACAATGAGCGCCCTATCCCTGCGCGGCGTGGTGAAACACTTCGGCAAAACAACCATCATCCACGGCGCCGACCTGGAGGTGGCGGCCGGCGAGTTTGTGGTTTTTGTCGGCCCCTCCGGCTGCGGCAAGTCCACACTGCTGCGCATGATTGCCGGGCTGGAAAGCATCAGCGAGGGTGAAGTTCTCATCGGCGGGCGGCGCATGAACGAGGTGCCCGCCGGGCAGCGCGGGGTGGCCATGGTGTTTCAATCATATGCCCTGTATCCGCACATGAGCGTGCGTGAAAACATCGGCTTCGGGCTGAAAATGGCGGCGCGCATGCCGAAGGAGGAAATCTCCCGCCGCGTGGAGGCCGCGGCGGCAACTTTGCACCTGCACGGCCTGCTGGAGCGCAAACCGGCCGAACTGTCCGGCGGCCAGCGGCAGCGTGTCGCCATCGGCCGCGCCATTGTGCGCGAGCCGCAGGTGTTTCTGCTGGACGAACCGCTGTCCAACCTGGATGCTGAACTGCGCACACAAATGCGAATGGAAATCCGCCGCCTGCACGCCCGCCTGCGGGCGACCATGATCCATGTGACCCACGACCAGGTGGAGGCGATGACCCTGGCCGACCGCATCGTGGTGCTGCGCGACGGGCGCATTGAACAATGCGGCACGCCCATGGAGTTGTACCACCGTCCGTGCAATCAATTCGTCGCCGGCTTCATCGGCGCGCCCAAGATGAATTTTCTGCCGGCCGTTGTGCAAAGCGTGTCCGCGGAAATCGTGCTGCGCCTCGCTTTCACCGAAGATGCAACGCTGACTTTGCCGGCGGACCAATGGCAGATTGCGCCGGGCGAAAAACTCATGGTGGGTGTGCGCCCCAATGCGCTGCCGGCCGGCGGCCGGACGGCAAAGGACGGCGCTTGTTTTTCGCTGGCCGTGGAGGCCGGTGAGCGTTTGGGCGGCGCCACCTGCCACTACTGCAAAACCCGGGACGGCGAAACCGTGGTGGTGGAATCCCCCGGCGAGTCCACCGCCGATGGCGGCGCCCTGCCGCTGTGCATCGCCCCGGCCGACGCGCACATTTTCGACCCCGGCGGCAGCAGCCGCCGCAGTTGATTCACCGTTACCGCATCTCAACCCAGCGGCGGCATGGAATCGCCGTGCGCGGCGAGCAGTTCGTCGGTCATTTCACATATGTCGTCCGGCGGCAGCGTGGCGGCGGTCAACGGATCCAGCATTGCCGCATGGTACACATGCTCCCGCCTGCCGCTCAGCGCCGCTTCCACCACCAGCAGTTGCACATTGATGCTGGTTTGCATCAGCGCCGCCAGTTGCCGGGGCAGCGGCGGCGCCGGCCGCGGCGCAATCCCCCCGCGGTCCACCATGCACGGCACCTCCACGCACGTCTCGCGCGGCAGATTGGGAATCAAGCCGCCGCGGTTCGGGACATTGCCGTAAATCTCCGCCACCCCGCCGAGGGCCATGGCGCGGATGATGGGCGCGGCGTACTCGTTGGACGGCGGCGGCGGTTCCTGGCCGGCGGCGCGCTCCGCCTCCCGCCACTGGCGCTCCGCCGCCCGGCAGCGGGCCGGGTATTCATCCAAAGGGATTTGGTATTTTTTAATTAAATCCGGCCGCCGCGGCTTGATAAACCACGGCACATATTCGGCGAAATGCTCCGAACTTTCGGTGACAAAATAACCGAGCCGCAGGAGGACTTCGTAGCGCACTTTCTCCGCCAGTTGCCGGCCGTGAATCTCAGGCGCGCGCGACGACGGCGCTTCGCCGTTGACCACCCGCGCCGCATGGGCGCGCAGGCGCGGGTATAAATCTTCCTCCGTTCCATCGGCGCGGCGTTTGGCGAGTTTGGTGTAAAACGCCATGTGGTTGATGCCGGCGCAGCGGTATTGGATGCTGTCCGGCGGCTCGCCCAAATCCCGCGCCAGCATTGCCACCGTCCCCGGCACCGAATGGCACAGCCCCACCGCCCTGACCCCGCCATGGGCGCGCCCCAGGGCAATCATGTTTATCGCCATGGGATTGACATACTGCAGCCACAGCGCACGCGGACAGCAGGCGGCGATGTCCTCGGCAATGGCAAACAGCACCGGAATGGTGCGCAGCCCCCGCATAATGCCGCCGATGCCGAGCGTGTCGCCGATGGTCTGGCGCAGGCCGTATTTTTTCGGGATTGCAAAATCGGCCACGGTCGCCGGCTTGTAGCCGCCGACCTGGATTGACGTCTGAACAAAATCGGCGCCCGCCAGGGCCGGTTTTCTTTCGCGGTGGACGGTGATGGCGGGGCTGGCTTTGCACTGCGAGGCGAGGCCGGCGACAATGCGCCGCGCCGCCTGCAAACGTTCACCGTCAATATCCATCAGCGCCAGGTGCATGCGCTTAAATTCCGGCACGCGCAAAACATCACCGACGATGCGGCGGGTGAATTCCGCGCTGCCGGCGCCGATGATGCAGAATTTAATCACGCCGGCGGCCCGCCGCCGCAGGATGCGGCGCTGAGAAAAATGGTGGAGGCGGCGGGAATCGAACCCGCGTCCGTCAGCCCTACGCTCATTGGCCCTACATGCTTAGTCTGCGCTCATTTTAGCCGCGCCCCCATCGGCAGACAGGTGTGGCGCGCGGCGAGCCCGTTTCTGTTTAACGCCGGCCGCTACGGGCGGGCGGCGGCGCGGTCCTGCATTTTTGACTCCCGGCTCCCGAACTACAGGCGATTCAGGACGAGAGGCTGGCGGGTTTAAGCCGCCAGAGCGTAGTTGTCGTCGTTGGCAACTAAAAGTTTGCAGCCAGGATTTACGAGGATGTCTGCCACCTCGGCATGCTCCAATGGTTTCGCGACCCACGTCAAAACCGGTCGCCCCCAGGAGAATCCGTATTATGCCACCCCCAAAGGAAAAAAACAACCCCCGCCGCCCTCACCGCTGGCCGCGCCGAAAAAGCCGCTGTTTTTCCCGCTGCCACTCACGTTCCTTGACATCGGCGCGCTTGTCATACTGCTTTTTGCCCCGCGCCAGCGCGATGCGAATCTTGGCCCGCCCGCGTTTCCAGTAGAGCGACAGCGGCACCAGCGTATACCCGCGCCGTTCCACGGCGCCGCCGAGGCGGTCGATTTCATGGCGGTTCAGGAGCAGTTTTCGCTCGCGCCTCGGGCCGGGCAAATTGCCGCCGACGGCGGCGTTGGGCAGCGGCGAGAAATGCGCGCCGGAGAGAAAAACCTCGCCGCCGCGCACCGCCACGTAACTTTCCTTGATTTGGGCGCGGCCTTCGCGCAAACTTTTCACCTCCCAGCCCAGCAGGGCAAGCCCCGCTTCAAACTGTTCTTCGATAAAATAGTCGCGGCGCGCTTTTCTGTTGTCGGCGATGGCGGCGGCGGTTTTTGCACCGCCCGCGCCCGGCTTTTTTTTCTTTTTTCCCGACATTGCATCAACCCGGCGCGCACTGGACAACCCGATGAAGCATATCAAAAGATCGGCCATCGTGCAGTACGATGCGGCGCAGATGTTTGCGCTGGTGGCCGACATTGAAAAGTACCCGGAGTTTCTGCCGTGGTGCGCGCAGGCCCGGGTGCTCAGTGCCGCCGGCAACACCGTGACGGCGCGCGTCAGTATCGCCTGGGGCGGCCTGCACAAATCCTTCACCACCCGCAACCGCAACACCGCCGGCCGCTCCATCGTCATGCAGTCGGTGGCCGGCTTGTTCAGCGACCTGCGGGGCGAGTGGCGGTTCACGCCGCTGGCGGCCGGCGCATGCCGGGTGGAATTTGAGATTCGCTTCGCCATCGCCGGGCGCGCGCTGGCGGCGGTGGCCGGGCCGCTGTTTGAGAAAATTTCCGACGGCATGGTGGACGCATTCCACCACCGCGCCCGCAGCGTGTATGGAAGCCGAAACTCTTAATCTGGAAGTGGTCTACGCCCGCGCCGATGCGCAGACCGTGCTCACCGTCACCGCCGCCACCGGCGACAGCGTGGCGGCGGTGATTGCGCGCTCCGGCATCGCCAAACGCCATCCGGAGTTGCAAGCCGGCGTTTGGCAAGCCGGCATCTTCGGCCGCCGGGTGAGTATGGCGACGCCGGTTGCGGACGGCGACCGGGTGGAAATCTACCGCCCCCTCGCGCTCGATCCAAAGGAAGCCCGCCGCCGCCGCGCACGATTGAAAAAAAGCCGGCGCTGAGTTCCCGGCTCAGGGAATCTGCTCAAAAACTTCCGGGTCGCCCTCCACCCGCGCCACCCCGTCGCCGTCAAAAACCACCGTCACCCGGCTTTGCACCGCCCCTTTGCGCGTGTTGTCGCGGCGCAGGTAGTAGTAATCCCAGCGCTCGGCGTGGAACACATCGGTCACCAGCGGCGTCCCCAGCAGCGACTGCACCTCGCGCCGGCTCATGCCGGGCTTCACCTGCTCCAGCATCTCGGCGCTGAGAATATTTCCCTGCTGCACCTCAACCCGGTGAATCTTAAAAATGCACCCGCCGCCCGCCACCGCCGCGGCGAGGATGAAAATTATCAGGAGTCGGTTCACGGTTTTGTGCACGGCGGCGCAATGATAACCCAGCCCGGCAACCCGCGCACTACTTCCCCCACAACCCCGGCCGCCGCCGCCGCTCGCTGGTGACGGCGAGGGCGCCATCGGCGGCGAGGGTGAGGGTGACGGCGCCCTCCTCCGCGGTGTTCCACACCTCACTCCCGGCGCGGCGGTAGCGGGCGACCACTTGCGGGTGCGGGTGGCCGTGGTGGCTGTGGCGGGCGGCGCTGACGATGGCCACCGGGGCGCCGACGGCGGCGACGAAGGCCGGGCTGCTGGAGGTGCGGCTGCCGTGGTGCGGGACGAGAACGGCGGCGGCGCGCAGGCGGTGGCGGTGGCGGGCTAACAATGCCCGCTCGGCGGCGCGCTCAATGTCGCCGGTCAGCAGCACCGCCCCGCCGGCGCCGGCCACTTGCAGGACGCAAGAGGCATTGTTGGGGTTATCGGCGGCGCCGGGCGGCGGGGCGAGGAAGGTGAAGGTCACGCCGTCCCAGGTCCACCTTTGGCCGTCCACGCAGGCCACAGCGCCGGCAAAACGCCCGGCCTCACCGCTCAGCACCCGCGCCGGACGAAAGGCGCGAGTCACGGCCGCGGCGCCGCCGGCATGGTCGCGGTCGCCGTGGCTCAGCACCAGCGCGTCCAGCCACGCCACGCCCAGGGCGCGCAAACTCGGCGCCACCACCCGCGCCCCGGCGTCAAAACCGGGATACGCCGGCCCGGCGTCGTACAAAAGACTGTGGCGGCGGGTGCGCACCAGCACCGCCAGCCCCTGGCCGGCGTCCAGAACCGTCACCCTCACCGCCCCCTCCAGCGGCGGCGGCGGCGCGCCGAACACCAGCGGCGCCGCAAACACCAGCGCCAGCCACCGCCCCGGCATCTTGCGGGCGCCCAGCAACAGAAACACCGCCACTGCCGCCGCCGCCAATGTCCACGGTGACGGCTTCGGCAGCGCCACCAACGGCAATGCCGCCGCCCCCGCCATCACCGGCCACGCCACCGCCACCGCCCCCTCGGCCGCCGCCAGCAGCGCCGCCGCCGCCGAGGTCGCGTCCACCAAAAGCGCCACCGCCGCAAACAGCACCGCCGGCACCACCGTTATTCCGAACCACGGCACCACCACCAGGTTCACCAGCGGCGCCAGCGGCGGCGCCTGCTGGAAGAACAGCAGCAGCGCCGGCGCCATGGCCAGCGCCAGCGCCACTTGCACGCGCACCGCCAGCCGCACGTTCAGCCGCAGCCAGTGGGCGAATCGCGCGGTCATGGTCGGCGAATCCACCACCGGCACCGTTGATGACGGCGGCGCGTTCACCAGCGCCAGGCCAATCACCGCCACCGCCACAAACGACAGCCAGAAGCCGGCGGTCAGCACCGGCAGCGGGTCCAGCAGCAGGACGCCGAACAGCGCCACCGCCAGGCCGTAGAACAGCCCGGTGCGGCGGTCCAGCAGGCGGGTGACAGTGAAGGCGATGAGCATCACCAGCGCGCGCTGGGTGGGCAGCGAAAACCCGGCTAATGCGGCATAAAACAGCGCAAAAGCCAGCGCCACCGGCAGGCAGCAGTGCCACCGCCGCGGCGGCCGCCCGCCGAAAAACCGCCGTGGGCCGAAAACAACCGCCAGCCGCCACAGCACCCCGGCCAGCACAAACCCCAGCCCCGCCACCAGCCCGATGTGCAGCCCGGAAATGGCCACCAGGTGGGCGGTGCCCCCGGCGCGCAAAACCTCCCACTGCGCCCGGCCCAGCGATTCCCGGACGCCAACCGCCAGCGCCTCCACCATGCCCCGGTGCGGCGATTCCGCCAGCAGTTTCCGGACGCCGGCCAGCACCCGCGCCCGCCATTGCGGCACGATATTCCACGCCGGCGGCGCGCGCAGGAGTTGGTTGCGCTGGTCGGCGACGACATAACCGCCGCCGCCGATGCCGCGCAAAAACATCCACCGCTCACGGTCATGCCCGGCCGGATTGCGCGCCCCGGACGGCGGCCGCAGCCGCACCCGCAACCGCCACGTTTCGCCTTGCCGGTAACTGCCCCCGTCGTAATCGCGCAGACTGAGCAAGTGCGGGTGGGCAATGGCGGCGCCGCCGTGGTGGGCGGACAAAGGCCGAAACAAAAACCGCGCCCGCCCCCGGCCATACTGCGGGAAATCCGCCACGACGCCGGTCACAAAAACATCCCGCCCGCCCAAATGCTCCGCCAGCCGGCTCGCCCGCACCTCCCCGGCCTGCAGCGCAAACCACCCCATCCCCGCCGCCAGCGCCGCCGCCAGCAGCGCAACCGGCCAGCGAATGGCGGCGATGGCAAGGGTGAGGGCGGCGGTGAACAAAACCCCCGCCCCGGGGGCGAAAATGCCGGCGTCCTGCAGCAAAGCCGACGCCAGCACGCCGGCGGCGAAAGTGGTGATGGTGACGGTGAATGGCGGGGGACTTCCTGTCATGGGATTCCCTGTTGGTTGTCTACGTGCCGGGGAGTTTAGCGGGGTGGGGGGCGGGGGTCAAGGCCGGCTTTGCGGTAGAATACCGGGGAAATTTAATGCAAAAAAATTATGGAGAGTTTCGACAATGACGAAGTTCAACCCCCAGGAAATCAAAGGCAATTGGGACTACGGCAAAGTCCTGGACCTGCATACCACCAGCAGCCGCATGGTCGGCGAGGATGAGTTTGGGAATCCACAGTTTGAAACCGAATACAGCGCCGCCGGCAAATTGCTGCACGCGTTCAAATATCGAGACAATCCCGATGCATTGCGCGATTTACTTAAAATAGTCGGCGGCTATTTCGCCGAAAATCTCACGGTGCAAATTGATGTGGTTGCGCCGGTGCCGCCATCCAAACCCGGGCGAACTGTCACGTCGCGGATTGCCGAAGGGATTGCCGTGCGCATCGGCGCCGCGTTTTCGGAAAGCGCGCTCATAAAAAAGTGCCCGACCGAGCAAATGAAAGCCACCGATTCCCACCGCCGCCGTGATATTCTCGCGGATGCTTTTTCAGCCGACCCTGCTATACTATCGGGGAAAAGCGTGTTGCTGGTGGACGACCTTTACCAAACCGGCGCCACGCTTGAGGCGGCCACCGCCGTGCTCCGCGCGCAAGGGCGCGCCGCAAAGGTGCATGTTTTTGCGGTTACCCGGACGCGGAAGCGGCGCGTTTCGGTTGTGGGTGATGGCGACATTCCTTTTTAACCGCTTTTGAGGAACGGGCAAATGACAACAGTGTTTATCGGCGGCTCGCGGCATTTGCGGCGTTTGGATGACGCGCAATTGTTAAACGCGCTGGACAAGATTATGGTTAAAAATCACCGGGTCCTGGTGGGCGACGCCGTCGGGGTGGACGAAAGCGTTCAGCGGTATTTTGCCGGCAAAGGCTACGGCAATGTGGTAGTGCGCCACATGGGCGATTACCCCCGAAAAAATCACAATCCCGGCGATTGGGAAATTCGGCGGGTGGAAGACAAGGGAGAGCGGAAAAATTTTAAGTACTTCGCCCTGAAAGACGAGGAAATGAGCCTGCGCGCCGACTACGGCCTGATGCTGTGGGACGGTAAAAGCAAAGGCACGTTGAACAACGTGCTGAATCTTTTGGAGGAGGAGAAGTACGCGTCGGTGTATTTTTCGCCCGACCGGTCATTCACGACGGTAAGCACCGCCGAGGAATTGAACGCGCTGCTGGAGGAAAAATGCCCCCCGGAGGCGGTGGATTATTTCAACAAAAAAATCCATCTCGCCAGGCGAGTCCGCAATCTCGGCCAAGCGAATATGTTTTTCGGCCATAAAGACACGCGGACAGTCCCAGCCGTTTACGGATAAGCCGCCGGCTGGCGAATGGCGGGGG
>JAPPPZ010000065.1 GCA_028817275.1 Gammaproteobacteria bacterium | reverse complement strand
CCCCCCCACCGCCGTGGCCGGGGCAAGCAAGGCGAGCGCAAGCACTGCGGCGGTGAAAGCGGCGGGAATACCGGCGAGGGGGCGGCGGTGGTGGGGGTGGCGTGACATCGGAAAGGGAATTATTGCATAGCGCAGGCGTCAAGAGGGGCGGCTGGTGGCCGGGAGGGTTTCGGGGATACTACAATACGGGGACGTCAAGGTCAATAGTGGATGGGTAAATAAAATTGCGCCGATTCGCCATTGATAATCAAGCGGTTCGCCCGGGGAGGGAGCGTTAGCCGCCATCGGGCGGGGGCGGGGAATCGGCCTGGGGGGCCGGCTGGTCCACCAACTGTACGTAGGCCATGGGGGCGTTGTCGCCGCGGCGGGGGTCGCATTTTAAGATGCGCAGGTAGCCGCCGTTGCGGCGGCGGAAGCGAATGCCGAGGTCGTTGAACAGTTTGGCGACAGCGGCGCGGTTGCGCAGGCGGGCGTAGGCCAGGCGGCGGTTGGCGACGCTTTCCACCTTGGCCAGGGTAATCAGCGGCTCGGCGACGCGGCGCAACTCGCGGGCCTTGGCCAGGGTGGTTTTGATTTGCTCCTCGGCAATCAGCGACGCGGTCATGTTGCGGAACATGGCGCGGCGGTGGGCGGCGGTGCGGCCGAGGCGGCGGCCGGATTTGGCGTGGCGCATGTCAGGCCCCGAAACCGCCGAAGCCGCCGCGCGGGTCGGCGTCGCGCAGGAGTTGCGGCGGCGGCCAGTTTTCCAACTGGGTGCCGAGGGTGAGGCCGCGGGCGCGCAGTTTTTCCTCAATCTCGGTCAGCGACTTGCGGCCGAGGTTGGGCGTCTTCAGCAACTCCATCTCGGTGCGCTGCACCAGGTCGCCGATGTAGTGGATGTTCTCGGCTTTCAGGCAGTTGGCCGAGCGCACCGTCAACTCCAGATCGTCCACCGGCTTCAGCAGCGCCGGATCCACCGGCGGGCCCGGGACTTCGTCGCTCAGGCGGCCGGGGACGGCGGCGGGGATGGCGGTTTCGGTGAGGTCCACAAACGGGGCGATTTGCTGGTGCAGCACGGTGGCGGCCTGGCGGACGGCATCCTTGGGGTCCATGGCGCCGTTGGTTTCAATCTCCAGCACCAGCCGGTCAAAGTCGGTGCGCTGCTCAAAGCGGGCGTTTTCCACCGTGTAGGCGACTTTGCTCACCGGGCTGAACGAGGCGTCCAGCGGCATCACGCCGATGGACTTGCTTTCGCCGTCGTCGTCATCGGGGCGCATCTCGGCCACCTGGTAGCCGCGGCCGCGCGCCACTTTCATTTCCATGCTCAGCGCGCCTTCGCGGGTGAGATGGGCGATCACGTGGCCGGGGTTGACCGCGGCCACGCCGTGCTCCTCTTCAATGTCGGCGGCGGTGACCGTGCACGGGCCTTTCTTGCGCACCCGCAGCAGCGCCTCGTCGCGGTCCTCCATTTTGACCGTCAGGGCTTTCAGGTTCATGAGAATTTCAATCACGTCCTCGCGCACACCGGGGATGTCGGAGTATTCGTGCAGCACGCCGTCGATGCGCACCTCGGTGACGGCGGCGCCGGGCATGGACGACAGCAGGACGCGGCGCAGGGCGTTGCCCAGGGTGTAGCCGAAGCCGGGCTTCAGCGGGCCGAGGCTGATCTCGGTGCGGTTGTCGCTGATGGGTTTAATTCTTAACTCGCCGGCGGGGTCGGTCATGGTTGCACACCTCGTGGTTGATTGCTTATTTGGAATACAGCGCGACCACCAGCGACTCGCGGATCTCCGGCGGCAGTTCGTCGCGGCGCGGGTGGGCGCGGAACACGCCGCTCACTTTTTTGATGTCCACGTCCACCCAGTCGGCGAAGCCGAGTTGCTCGCGGATTTCCAGCGCGGCGCGCACCCGCAACTGCTGCCTGCTCTTTTTGCGCACCTCCACGGTGGCGCCCACCGGCACCTGGTAGGACGGAATGTTGGCCTTGCGGCCGTTGACGGTGATGGCGTTGTGGTTCACCAGTTGCCGCGCCTCGGCGCGGGTGGCGGCGAAGCCCATGCGGTAGACCACGTTGTCCAGACGGCACTCCAGCAGAACCAGCAGGTTTTCGCCGGTGGAGCCTTTGCGCCGCGCGGCCTCAACATAGTAGCCGCGAAACTGCCGCTCCAGAACGCCGTAGGTGCGGCGCAACTTCTGCTTCTCGCGCAACTGGGTGCCGAACACCGTGACCCGCGGGCGGCGGCCGCCGCCGGTGCGGAAACCGGGGGCGTGGTCGAACTTGCACTTGGAGTGGATGGCCCGCACCGGGCTCTTGAGGAACAAATCGGTGCCCTCGCGGCGCGCCAGTTTGCAGGTGGGGCCGGTGTAACGTGCCATGGCGGCGGCCTCAGACGCGGCGCCGCTTGGGCGGGCGGCAGCCGTTGTGGGGGATGGGGGTGACGTCGGTGATGTGGGTCACCTCAAGGCCCAGCGCCTTCAAGGCGCGCACCGCCGAGTCGCGGCCGGGGCCGGGGCCCTTGATGCTGACCTCAATGCTCTGCATGCCCATTTCCATGGCGGTGCGGCCGCAGTTCTCCGCGGCCACCTGGGCGGCGAAAGGCGTGCTCTTGCGCGAGCCCTTGAAGCCGGCGCCGCCGGCGGTGGCCCAGGCCAGGGCGTTGCCGTGGCGGTCGGTGATGGTGATGATGGTGTTGCTGAACGAGGCGTGCACGTGGGCGATGCCTTCGGTGACATGCCGGCGCTTGGCGCGGGGGCGGGTCTTGCGGCCGGCGGCCGGGCGCGCCTGCGGGCGGACATTTCTGGCGGGTTTGGCCATTACTTCTTCTTGATGAGCCGGCGCGGGCCCTTGCGGGTGCGGGCGTTGGTGGAGGTGCGCTGGCCGCGCACCGGCAGGCCGCGGCGGTGGCGCAGGCCGCGGTAGACGCCCATGTCCATCAGCCGCTTGACGCTGAGCGCGACCTCGCGGCGCAAATCGCCCTCCACGCGGAAGTTGTTCAACTCGGCGCGCAACTTCTCGGCGTCACCGTCGCTGAGGTCGCGCACCTTGGTGGTGTGCTTGACGCCGACGGTGTCGCAGATGCGCCGCGCCGAGATGCGGCCGACGCCGTAGATCGCGGTGAGCGCGATGTCAATGTGCTTGTGGTTCGGCAGGTTAATGCCGGCAATGCGGGCCACGGTTTTTTATGCTCCGGTTGCGGTGGAAAAAGGCGCTGAATAATACGCGCAAACGGCCGGCGGCGCAAGTGCAACCGTCATCGGCGCCGTGTTCACTTTCCCCTTCCCCCTCAGCCCTGGCGCTGGCGGTGGCGGGGGTCGGTGCAAATCACCCGCACGGTGCGGTTGCGGCGGATGATTTTGCAGTTGCGGCAGAGTTTTTTCACTGAGGCGCGGACTTTCATGGGTTTTCTCCGTCAGGTTTCAGGGGCGCAGGCCCAGCCCGCCGGTGAGGGTGGACTTGCGCATTAAACTTTCATACTGGCGCGACATCAGATAGGACTGGATTTGCCCCATCATGTCCATCATCACCACCACGATAATCAGCAGCGAGGTGCCGCCGAAATAAAACGGCACATTCCACTTGTACAGCAGAAACTCCGGAATCAGGCAGACAAAAGTCAGATACACCGCGCCCACCAGGGTGAGTTTGGACACCACGTTGTCAATGTACTGCGCGGTCTGGGCGCCGGGGCGGATGCCGGGAATGAAAGCGCCGGAGCGCTTCAGATTGTCGGCGATGTCCCTGGGATTGAACACCAGCGCGGTGTAGAAAAAACAGAAGAACACAATCATGCCGCCGTACAGCAGCACATAGCCCGGCTGCCCCGGCGCCAGCGCGGTGGCCCAGTCGCGCAGCCAGCCCAGGCCCTCGCCCTGCCCGAACCAGCGGCCCAGACTGGCCGGGAAGAGGATGATGCTGGAGGCGAAGATGGGCGGGATGACGCCGGCCATGTTGAGTTTCAGCGGCAGGTGGCTGGTCTGCCCGGCCAGCATCCGCCGGCCCTGCTGGCGCTTGGCGTAGTTCACGGTCAGCCGCCGCTGGCCGCGCTCGACAAAAACCACGAAGCCGGTGACCGCAATCACGCCGACAAACAGCGCCAGCACGCCGAGCGGGCTGAAGGCGCCGGTGCGCGCCAGTTCCAGGGTGCCGGCCACCGCGCCCGGCAGGCCGGCGACGATGCTGGCGAAAATCAGCAGCGAGATGCCGTTGCCGATGCCGCGCTCGGTGACCTGCTCGCCGAGCCAGACCAGAAACATGGTGCCGGTGGTGAGGGCGGTGACGGCGATGACCTTGAAACCCCAGCCGGTAATCAGCACCACCGGCGCGCCGCCGGCCTGCTGGCCCTCCAGGGCGATGGCGATGCCGAAAGCCTGGAACGCGGCCAGCACCACCGTGCCGTAGCGGGTGTACTGGGTGATCTTGCGGCGGCCGGCTTCGCCCTCCTTTTTCAACTGTTCAAACTTCGGCACCACCGCGGTCAGCAACTGCATGATGATGGAGGCCGAGATGTAGGGCATCACGCCGAGGGCCAGCACCGACAGCCGGCTCAGCGCGCCGCCGGAAAACATGTTGAACACGTCCACGATGGAGCCGCGGGTCTGCTCAAACAGCGCGGCCACCGCCTCCGGGTTCACCCCCGGCACCGGCACGTGCGCGCCGATGCGGAACACCACGAAAGCGCCGAGCACGAACAGGATGCGCTGCCACAACTCGGTCATCTTGCCGAGTCCGCTGAGGCTGCCGGCGCCGGGCATGGCCATCAGCGGTCCTCCACGGCGCCGCCGGCCTGTTCAATGGCGGCGCGCGCGCCCTTGCTGGCGGCAATGCCTTTGAGGGTGAGGGCGCGGCCGGGGCCGGCGTCAGCCCCGCCGCCCCTGGCGATGACTTTGGCGCGCTTCACATTGCGGCCCAGCAGCCCGGCCTGGCGCAGCACTTCCAGGTCCACCACGGCGGCGTCCAGTTTGGCCAGGTCGCGCAGGCGGATCTCGGCGACCTCGCCGCGGCGGCTGCGAAAGCCGCGCTTGGGCAGGCGCCGCTGCAGCGGCATCTGGCCGCCCTCAAAGCCCACTTTGTGGTAGCCGCCGGCGCGTGAACGCTGGCCCTTGTGGCCGCGCCCGGCGGTCTTGCCGTTGCCGGAGCCGGGACCGCGGCCGACGCGTTTGGCGTTGCGCCTGGCGCCCGTGGCCGGTTTCAGGGTGTTCAGTTTCATGCCGGCTCCTCGCGCAGCAGGTAGGCGACTTTGCGAATCATGCCGCGCACCGCCGGGGTGTCCTCCACCACCACGCTGTGGTGCATGCGGCGCAGGCCGAGGCCGCGCACACAGGCGGCGTGGCTGCGCAGGCGGCCGTGGATGCTGCGCACCAGGGTCACGCGGATTTTCTGCGGCTGCGCCATGGTCATGCGCTGGCCGCCAGGTCGGCGACTTTCTTGCCGCGCTTGGCGGCGATGTGTTCCGGCGTCGCCACCGAGGCCAGGCCCTGCATGGTGGCGCGCGCCACGTTCACCGGGTTGGTGTTGCCGATGACCTTGGCCAGGACATCGCGGATGCCGGCGACTTCAAACACCGCGCGCATGGTGCCGCCGGCGATGATGCCGGTGCCCTCGGAGGCCGGGCGCATGACCACGCGCACCGCGCCGTGGCGGCCGACCATGGGATACAGCAAAGTGCCGCCGCGGATGCTGACGCGCACCATGTTGCGGCGCGCGCTTTCCATGGCTTTTTGCACCGCGGCCGGCACCTCGCGCGCCTTGCCGCGGCCGATGCCGACCCGGCCGCGGCCGTCACCGACCACGCTGAGGGCGGAGAAGCCGAAGATGCGGCCGCCCTTGACCACCTTGGCCACGCGGCGCACCTGAATCAAACGCTCGTCCAGATTGGCGTCGCGGCTGTCGTTTCTATCGTGGGTTGGACTCATAACTTTCCCGTTCAGAAGGTGAGGCCGCCCTCGCGCGCCGCTTCGGCCAGGGCCTTGATGCGGCCGTGGTAGCGGAAGCCGGAGCGGTCAAAGGCGACGCGTTCAATGCCGGCGGCGGCGGCGCGCGCGGCGATGCGCCGGCCCACCGCGCGCGCGGCGTCCAGATTGCCGCCGTTTTTCAATTCTTTGCGCAACTCGGCCTCCACCGTGGAGGCGCTGGCCAGCACCGCGGAGCCGGGCGCGATGAGTTGGGCGTGGATGTGGCGCGGGCTGCGGAACACGCACAGGCGGTGCGCGCCGGCCGCGCTGATGCGGGCGCGGGTTTTGCGGGCGCGGCGCATGCGCGCGGTTTTGCGGGCGCTCATTATTTTTTCTTCGCCTGTTTTCTGAGCACGCGCTCGTCGCTGTAGCGCACGCCCTTGCCTTTGTAGGGCTCCGGCGGGCGGTGGCGGCGAATCTCGGCCGCGGTCTGCCCCACCTTTTGCTTGTCGGCGCCGCGCACCACGATTTCGTTCTGCGCCGGGGTTTCAATGGTGACGCCGGCCGGCGCCGCGTACACCACCGGGTGCGAGAAGCCGAGGGTGAGGCTGAGTTTGCCGCCCTGCATCTGCGCGCGGTAGCCGACGCCGGTAATCATGAGCCGCCGCTCAAAACCGGCGGTCACGCCGTGCACCATGTTGTGCACCAGGGCGCGGGTGGTGCCGGCCATGGCGCGCGCCTCGGCGCTTTCGTCCAGCGCGGCGAAAGTGATGCGGTTCTCCTCCTGCGCCACGCCCACCAGCGGGTGGGTGGCGAGGGACAGGCTGCCCTTGGGCCCTTTGGCGGTGAACTCGCCGTCGCCGATGCGCACCTCGGCGCCGGCGGGGATGGTGACCGGGTTGCTGGCGATTCTAGACATTTACTGCACCTTGCACAGCACTTCGCCGCCGATGCCTTTGCGGCGGGCGGCGCCGCCGGTCATGATGCCGCTGGAGGTGGAGATGATGGCGGTGCCCATGCCGCCGATGACGGTCGGCAATTCGTCGCGGCCGACAAACACCCGCCGCCCGGGGCGGCTGACCCGCTGCAGCGAGTCGATGACCGGCCGCCCCTCATGGTACTTAAGTTGAATGTCCAAGGTGCGCCGCGCGCCGTCGGCGGCCACGCTGTAGTCCAGAATGTAGCCCTCGTCCCTCAGCACGCGGGCGATGGATTCCTTGAGTTTTGACGCCGGCATGGCCACCCACGGCTTGCGGCGCAGCAGCGCGTTGCGGATGCGGGTCAGCATGTCGGCGACGGGATCGGTCATGGTCATGGCGCCGCCCTCACCAACTGGCCTTGACCACGCCCGGCGCTTCGCCGCGCATGATGACTTCGCGCAGTTTGTTGCGCGCCAGGCCGAACTTGCGGTAGTAGCCGCGCGGCCGGCCGCTGGCCTGGCAGCGGTTGCGCTGGCGCGAGCGGCTTGAGTCGCGCGGCAGTTGCTGCAGTTGCAGCATGGCGGCGCGCACGTGTTCATCCTCGCCCTCGCCCACCGCTTTCATCTGCAGCAACAGCGCGGCGCGTTTTGTGCGGTAGCGCGCGGCCAGGCGGCGGCGTTTTTTCTCGCGGGCGATCATGGATTTTTTTGCCACTGGTTTGCCTCAGGTTTGCTTGCGGATGGGAAAGTTAAACGCGCGCAGCAGGGCGCGGGCATGGTCGTCGCTGTGCGCCGAGGTGGTGATGGTCACATCCAGGCCGCGGGTGGCGTCCACGTTGTCGTAGTCGATTTCAGGAAAAATGATCTGCTCCTGCACGCCGAAGGAATAGTTGCCGCGGCCGTCAAAGGAGCGCGCCGGCAGGCCGCGAAAATCGCGCATGCGCGGAATGGCCACGCTCACCAGCCGGTCGAGAAACTCGTACATCCGCCGGCGGCGCAGCGTCACCTTGCAGCCGATGGGCCAGCCTTCGCGGATTTTGAACGCGGCCACCGACTTGCGCGCCCTGGTCACCACCGGCTTCTGGCCGGAGATTTTGGCCAACTCGGCGGCGGCGTTGTCCAGCACCTTCTTGTCGGCCACCGCCTCGCCAAGCCCCATGTTGAGGGTGATCTTGGCGATGCGCGGCACCGCCATGGGGTTGCTGAGGGACAGTTCCCGGCTGAGTTGGGGAACCACCACTTCGCGGTAATGCTGTTCCATTCTTGCCATGGTTTTATTTTGCCAGGTCCAGGACCTCGCCGTCGGATTTGAAGTAGCGCACCTTGCGGCCGTCTTCCAGAGTGCGGACGCCAATGCGCCCGCCCCTGCCGGTGCGCGGATTGTAATGGCTTAAGTTGGACAAGTGCACCGGCGCCTCCTTCTCGATGATGCCGCCGGTTTCGTTTTTGTTGGGGTTGGGGCGCACGTGCTTTTTCACCAGGTTGACATTGTCCACCAGCGCGCGCGCGCCGAGCAGGCGCAGCACCTTGCCGCGCTTGCCGCGGTCGCGGCCGGCCAGCACCACCACCTCGTCGCCCACTCTGATTCTGTGCACCGCCATCGCCGCCGCCGCCATTACAAAACTTCCGGGGCCAGCGAAACGATGCGCATGAAGCGCTCGCTGCGCAGTTCCCGCGTCACCGGCCCGAAAATGCGCGTGCCCACCGGCTGCATCTGCGCGTTGAGCAGCACCGCCGCGTTGCTGTCGAAACGAATCAGCGAACCGTCCGGCCGCCGCACGCCGTGGCGGGTGCGGACAATGACGGCGTTGAACACGTCGCCTTTCTTGACCCGGCTGTTGGGAATGGCCTCTTTGATGCTGATGCGCACCACGTCGCCGATGCCGGCGTAGCGCCGCTTGGAGCCGCCCAGCACTTTGATGCACTGCACGCGCTTGGCGCCGCTGTTGTCGGCCACCGCCAATGTGCTCTGCATTTGAATCATGACTGCGACTCCGCGGCTGCCGTTATTCGGCGCGGCGCAGGATTTTCACCAGGCGCCAGTTTTTGGTTTTGGACAGCGGCCGGCACTCGCGCACCAGCACCGTGTCGCCGCTGCGGCATTCGTTGTTCTCGTCGTGGACGTGCAACTTGGTCGAGCGGCGGATGTATTTTTTGTACAGCGGATGCAGCACCCGCCGCTCCACCAGCACGGTGACGGTCTTGTCCATGCGGTCGCTGACCACGGTGCCGGGAATGGCGCGCACCAGGCCATCGGCGGCGGCGGCCGGTGGTTGCGGCGCCGCAGGTGACGGCTGCGGAGTCACAGGCGACGGCGCCGGCGGTGAAGACGGCGCCGCGGGGCCCGGAGTTGCCGGCTGTTCATTCATGATTATTCACCGGCGGCGGCCAGGCGCCGCTGCGACAGCAGGGTTTGGATGCGCGCGATGTCGCGGCGCACCTCGCCGAAGCGCGCGCTGTTGGCCAACTGGCCGGTGCTGCGCTGCACGCGCAGGTTGAACTGCTCCTTGCGCAACTCCACCAGCGCGGCGTGCAACTGCGCGGCGTCCTGATTGCGGTATTCGGCAATGCTCATTGCATGCTCATCCCAGGTGGCGGCTGACAAAAGTGGTGCGCACCGACAACTTGGCGCCGGCCAGGCGCATGGCCTGGCGGGCGGTGGCCTCCGGCACGCCTTCAATTTCATACAGCACGCGGCCGGGCTTGACCAACGCCACCCAGTATTCGGGGTTGCCCTTGCCCTTGCCCATGCGCACTTCCTGCGGCTTTTTGGACACCGGCTTGTCGGGGAAAACGCGGATCCACAGGCGGCCGCCGCGCTTGACATGGCGGGTGATGGCGCGGCGCGCGGCCTCAATCTGGCGCGCGGTGAGGCGGCCGCGGACGGTGGCCTTGAGGCCGAACTCGCCGAAACTCACCTTGTTGCCGCGCGTGGCCAGGCCGCGGTTGCGGCCTTTCTGCTGTTTGCGGAATTTTGTTTTCTTCGGCTGCAGCATGTTAATTCTCCAGGTCCAGGCCGGCCGCCGGGTTTTCGCTTTCCACCACCGGCGGCTCATCGGCCAGCACCGGCGCCGCCGGGTTTTCGCTGTAAAAAGCGGTGTCGTCGGCGTCACCCACCAGCGGCTTCTGCTCCTCCTGAAAAACCTCGCCCTTGAAAATCCACACCTTGACGCCCACCACGCCGTAGGTGGTGTTGGCCTCGGCGAGGCCGTAGTCAATGTCGGCGCGCAGCGTGTGCAGCGGCACGCGCCCTTCGCGGTACCATTCGGTGCGCGCGATCTCGGCGCCGTTCAGGCGGCCGGCGACCATCACCTTCACCCCCTTGGCGCCGAGGCGCATGGAGTTCTGCACCGCGCGCTTCAGGGCGCGGCGGAACATCACGCGCTTTTCCAGTTGCTGGCAGATGCTGTCGGCGACCAGCCGCGCGTCCAGTTCCGGCTTGCGCACCTCCTCCACCCGCACCTCCACGCGGCAGTTGGTCATGGCGGCGATCTCGCGGTGCAGTTTCTCGATGTCCTCGCCCTTCTTGCCGATGACGATGCCGGGGCGGGCGGTGAAAATTTTAATGTGCACCACATCCTGCGCCGGCCGCTCAATGGCGATGCGGCTGACGGCGGCGTTGGCCAGGCTCTTTTTGCCGCGCAGGTGGCTGCGGATGCGCAGGTCGGAGGTGAGGTTGGCGGCGTAGTCGCTGTTGCGCGCAAACCAGCGCGCGTTCCAGTCCTTGGAAATGCCGAGGCGGATGCCGTGGGGTTGAACTTTCTGGCCCATTATTTTGCTCCGGTGGCGGCCTCGCCGTCGCCGACGGTGACGGTGATGTGGCAGGTGGGTTTGTGGATGCGCGAGTTGCGCCCCTTGGCGCGCGGCCGCCAGCGGCGCAGCACCGGCCCCTGGTCCACGCGCACTTCGCGCACCGTCAGTTGGTCAATGTCGGCGTTCTCGTTGTGCTCGGCGTTGGCGATGGCCGACTCCAGCGCCTTGCGCAGATGCCGCGCCGCGCCGCGCTCGCTGAAGCGCAGGATGTCCAGCGCCTTTTCCACCGACTTGCGGCGAATCTGCGCCGCCACCAGCCGGCACTTCTGCGGCGAAGTGCGCACGTATTTGGCCACCGCCCTCACCCTCATGACGATGCTCCCGCCGGCGGGGCGGCCGGGGCGGCGGCGGGTGCGGCGGCCGGGGCGCCGGGGGCCAGGGGCGGGCGGGTGCCGGCCGGCTTGGCTTTTTTGTCGGCGGCCTGGCCGTGGCCGCGGAAAATGCGGGTGGGGGCGAACTCGCCGAGTTTGTGGCCCACCATGTTTTCGTTAACCAAAACCGGCACGTGCTGGCGGCCGTTGTGCACGGCGATGGTGAGGCCGACGAACTCCGGGGTGATGGTGCTGCGCCGCGACCAGGTGCGGATGGGCTTGCGGCTGCGCTCCTCGCGCGCCTGCAGCACTTTGGCCCACAGCGCGTGGTCCACGAATACGCCTTTTTTGACTGAGCGGGGCATGGTTACTTCTTCCGCCGCCGGACGATCATCGGGCGGGTGCGCTTGTTGCGGCGGGTGCGGTAGCCCTTGGTCGGCACGCCCCACGGCGTCACCGGGTGGCGGCCGCCGGAGGACCGGCCCTCGCCGCCGCCGTGCGGGTGGTCCACCGGGTTCATGGCCACGCCGCGCACCCGCGGGCGGATGCCGCGCCAGCGTTTGGCGCCGGCCTTGCCCAGTTTGCGCAGCGAGTGCTCGGGGTTGCCGACCTCGCCGATGGTGGCGCGGCAGCCGAGATGCACGCGGCGCATCTCGCCGGAGCGCAGGCGCAACTGGGCGTAGTCGCCCTCGCGCCCGACATACTGCACCGAGACGCCGGCCGCGCGGGCCAGTTGGGCGCCCTTGCCGGCTTTCATTTCGACGCAGTGCACTTCGGTGCCCACCGGAATATTGCGCAGCGGCAGCGCGCTGCCGACGGTGATGGGCGCCTCAAGGCCGGACTGCACCTCGCCGCCCACCGTGAGGCCGTGGGGCGCGATGATGTAGCGGCGCTCGCCGTCGCGGTAGAGCAGCAGCGCGAGGTTGGCGCTGCGGCCGGGGTCGTATTCAATGCGCTCCACCCGCGCCGGCACACCGTCCTTGTCGCGGCGGAAGTCCACCACGCGCAGGCGGCGTTTGTGGCCGCCGCCGCGGTGGCGCACGGTGATGCGGCCGGCGTTGTTGCGGCCGTTGATGGCGCGGCCGGCCGTCACCAGCGGCTCGTGCGGGCCGCCCTTGTGCAGGCCGGGCGTCACCACCCGCACCATGCCGCGGCGGCCGGGGGACATGGGTTTTTGCTTGACTACGGCCATGGCTTCACTCAGGCCTCGGCGGTGGCGAAGTCAATGTCGTGGCCCTCGGCCAGGGTCACGTAGGCCTTTTTCCAACTGCTGCGCTGGCCCGGGGTGCGCTGGAAGTACTTAAACTTGCCGCGCTGGTTCACCACCGTCACCCGCTGCACCTTGACCGAGAAAATTTTCTCCACCGCGGCTTTGATTTCGCGCTTGTCGGCGTCGCGCAGGACGCGGAACGTAATCTGGCGGTGCTTCTCGGCGGCGCGGGTGGTTTTCTCCGACACATGCGGGGCGACCAGCACCTGGTAAAGGCGCTGGTCGCGCTTTGCGCTTTGCGCGGTGGCCGGGGTGGTTTTGGCTTTGGCGGCGTTCATTGCAGGCGCTCCTCCATGGCCTTCACCGCGTCCACGGTGAACACGACTTTCTCATGGCGCACCAGTTGCACCGGGTTGACGGCGGCGGCGGTGGCGACGTGGATGCCGGGGATGTTGCGCGCCGAGAGGTGCAGGTTTTGGTTGTGGCCGGCGCTGACCAGAAGCGCGTTGTGGTCCACGCCGAGGCCGCGCAACTTGCCGCACAACTCGCCGGTGGCCGGCTTTTCCATGCCGAAATCCTCGGTCACCAGCAGCCGCTCCTGCCGCACCAACTCGGACAGGATGGCGCGCAATGCGGCGCCGTATTCGCGGCGGTTGACTTTCTGCGAGTGGTCCTGGGGCGCCGCCACCGCAAAAGTTTTGCCGCCGCCGCGCCACAGCGGGCTGCGGATGGTGCCGGCGCGGGCGCGGCCGGTGCCTTTCTGCCGCCACGGCTTGGCGCCGCCGCCGCGCGCGGTGGAGCGGCTTTTGTGGCCGCGGGTGCCGGCGCGGCCGCCGGCCAGGTAGGCCACCACCACGCGGTGCACCAGCGGCTCGTTGAAGTCGGCGGCGAAAGTGCGCTCGCCGACGGTGATGTCGCCGGCGGCCTTGCTGTCCAGTTTGGTGACGGTCAATTTCATCGGGGCTCAGGCGGCGGGGGCGGGGTCGGAAGTGGCGGGGGCGGTCTTGGAGGCGGTGGTTTCGGCTGCGGAAACGGTGGTTTGCGCGCCGGGGGCGGTGTAGCCGGGGGTGGAATCGCCGGCGGCGGGGGCCGCTTTCTTGACCGCCGGGCGGATGACCAGGTCGGCGCCGCGGGCGCCGGGGACTGCGCCCTTAATTAAAAGCAGGTTGCGCCCGGCGTCCACCCGCACCACCTCCAGATTCTGGCAGGTGCGCGCGACGCCGCCCATGCGGCCGGCCATTTTTTTGCCGGGGAAGACGCGGCCGGGGTCCTGGTTCTGGCCGATGGAGCCGGGTTTGCGGTGCGCTTTGGAGTTGCCGTGGGTGGCGCGGCCGCCGCGGTAGCCGTAGCGCTTCATCACGCCGGCAAAGCCCTTGCCGATGGTGACGCCGCGCACATCCACGAACTGGCCGGCGGTGAACAGGTCGGCGCAAATCTCGCCGCCGGCGGCAAGGTCGCCGCCCTCACCCTCTGCCAGGCGAAAATCGCGCAGCAGGCGGCCGGGGGCGACGCCGGCTTTGGCGAACAGGCCGGCGGCCGGCTTGGTGACGTGCTTGGCGGCGCGCTGGCCGCAGGTGACCTGCACCGCGTCCACGCCGTCGGCGGCGGCGGTCTTGCGGCGGGTGACGCGGTTGGGCGCCACCGCCACCACCGTCACCGGCACCGACTCGCCATCCTCGCGGAACACCCGCGTCATGCCAACTTTTTTGCCGACCAAACCGAGCATGCCCATAGCCTCAGGTTTTAATCTCCACTTCCACGCCGGCCGACAGGTCGAGTTTCATCAACTCTTCCACGGTTTTGTCGTTGGGATTCATAATGTCCAGAATTCTTTTGTGCGTGCGAATTTCAAACTGGTCGCGGGATTTTTTGTCGGCGTGGGGCGAGCGCAGCAGGGTGTAGCGCTCAATGCGGGTCGGCAGCGGAATGGGGCCGCGCACCTCGGCGCCGGCGCGCCGCACGGTGTCCACGATTTGCCGCGCCGAGGCGTCAATCATGCGGTGGTCAAAAGCCTTCAGGCTGATGCGGATTTTGCCGGTGGAGGGTTTCATTTTTTCAACTGGCTTTCTTCAGCACCACTTCGGTCACCGTGGACGGCGCCGGGGCGTACTTGGTGAACTCCATGGAATAAGTGGCGCGCCCCTGGGTCGCCGAGCGCAGCGAGGTGGCGTAGCCGAACATCTCGGCCAGCGGCACCTCACAGCGGATAATCTTGCCGCCGGGCGCCTCCTCCATGGCGTGGATGACGCCGCGCCGGGCGTTGAGGTCGCCGGTGACATTGCCCATGTAATCCTCCGGCGTCACCACCTCCACCGACATCACCGGCTCCAGCAGCACCGGCCGGGCGCGGCGCGCGGCCTCGCGGAAGGCATGGCCGGCGGCGGTCTTGAAGGCGAATTCCGAGGAGTCCACCTCGTGGAAAGAGCCGTCAAACACCGTCACCTGCACATCCACCACCGGGTAGCCGGCGACGATGCCGGACTGCATGGCCTCCTGCACGCCCTTTTGCACCGCCGGGATGTACTCGCGCGGAATGACGCCGCCCTTGATTTTGTCCACAAAATCAAAGCCGCCGCCGCGCTCCTGCGGCTCGACGCGCAGGTGCACATGGGCGAACTGGCCGCGGCCGCCGGTCTGTTTGGCGTATTTGTATTCCTGCTCCACGCGGGCGGTGAGGGTTTCGCGGTAGGCGACCTGCGGCTTGCCGACGCTGGAGTCCACATTGAACTCGCGGCGCAGGCGGTCAATGATGATTTCCAGGTGCAACTCGCCCATGCCGGAAATGATGGTCTGGCCGGACTCGTGGTCGGTGTGCACCTTGAACGAGGGGTCCTCCTGCGCCAGTTTGCCGAGGGCGATGCCGAGGCGCTCCTGGTCGGCTTTGGTGCGCGGCTCCACGGCCTGGGAAATCACCGGCTCGGGGAATTCCATGCGCTCAAGGGTGACGGCGGCGGCGGGGTCGCACAACGTATCGCCGGTGGACACGTCCTTAATGCCGACCGCCGCGGCGATGTCGCCGGCGCGCACCTCCTTAATCTCGCGGCGCTCGTTGGAATGCATCTGCAAAATGCGGCCGATGCGCTCGCGCTTGCGCTTGACCGGGTTGTAAATGCTGTCGCCGGAGCGCAGGACGCCGGAGTAGGCGCGGAAGAAAACCAACTGCCCGACAAACGGGTCGGTGGCGATCTTAAAGGCCAGGGCGGCAAAGGGCGCCTGGTCATCGGCCGGGCGTTCCACGGAGTCCTCTTCACCGCCGGCGCCATCGGCGATGCCGCGAATGGACGGCACATCGGCCGGGCTGGGCAGGTAGTCAATGATGGCGTCCAGCATTTTCTGCACGCCTTTGTTCTTGAACGCCGAGCCGCACAGGACGCACACCGCCTGGTTGGCGATGGTGGCGGCGCGCAGGCCGCGCTTGATGTCGGCGGTACTGAGGTCGCCGTCGGTGAGGTATTTTTCGGTCAACTCTTCGCTGGCATCGGCGGCCGCCTCGGCCAGGGCGGCGCGCATGCGGGCGGCTTCTTCGGCCAGGTGTTCGGGGATGTCGCGCTCCTCAAACTGGGTCCCCTTGGTGCTGTCGTCCCAGTAAATGGCGCGCATCTTTACCAGGTCCACCACGCCCTGAAAGCCGTCCTCGGCGCCGATGGGAATCTGGCAGGCCACCGGGTTGGCGCCGAGGCGCGACTTTAACTGCCCGAGGACGCGGCTGAAGTTGGCGCCGGCGCGGTCCATTTTGTTCACGAATGCAAGGCGCGGGACGCCGTAACGGTCGGCCTGCCGCCACACCGTCTCGGACTGCGGCTCGACGCCGCCCACCGCGCAAAACACCGCCACCGCGCCGTCCAGCACGCGCAGGGAACGTTCCACCTCAATGGTGAAGTCCACGTGGCCGGGGGTGTCGATGATGTTGATGCGGTGCTCGGGCAGCGACTGGTCCATGCCCTTCCAGAAACAGGTGGTGGCGGCCGAGGTGATGGTGATGCCGCGCTCCTGCTCCTGCTCCATCCAGTCCATGACCGCGTTGCCGTCGTGCACCTCGCCGAGTTTGTGCGAGATGCCGGTGTAGAACAGAATGCGCTCGGTGGTGGTGGTCTTGCCGGCGTCAATGTGCGCCATGATGCCGATGTTGCG
>JAPPPZ010000098.1 GCA_028817275.1 Gammaproteobacteria bacterium | reverse complement strand
GCTGCACCATCACCGACTTTGCGGCGCGCGTTCAGTCCTGCAACTGCGGGAAAAAAGCGTTTCGCGCCAGCGGCACGTGGTTGGTGGCGCGCGTGGCGGCCGCATCGCCGCCGCCGCCGTAATACCAGGCTCGCGCCCATGGTGTATAATTGCCGGCATCGCTTTCGGCCGCGTGTGTTGATGCGGCAAGCCCGTAGACGGTGACAGACCCATGCCAAAAAAGAATTACCAGGACTGGGAAAAGCAGACGCTGATTGACGAGATTCACTCGCTCGGCAAACGCAAAAAATACGGCCTGGTCTGGGAAGACAAGCCGGAGGAGGTTGTGGACCGGTGCCGGGAGAAATTTCCGGTGTTGGAGGAAGTGAAAAGCCTGGCCATCAAGGCCGGTTCCGGCCTGCCGACCCATCTGCTAATCGAGGGCGACAACTATCATGCGCTTTCCGTGCTGAACTACACCCATCCGGGAAAGGTGGATGTGATTTACATTGATCCGCCGTACAACACCGGGGCCAAGGACTGGACCTACAACAACCGCTTTGTCGATAAAAACGACGGCTACCGTCACAGCAAATGGCTGTCCATGATGCATCACCGGCTGGCGCTGGCCAAAAAACTGCTGAAAAAAGACGGCGTGCTGATTTGCGCGATTGACGAGAATGAAAAGCCGAGATTGGAACTTCTGCTGGAGGAATTATTTCCGAACAATGTTCTTACCAGCGTGGCCATTGTGCACAATCCGCAAGGAGTGCAAGGCGACCACTTTTCGTATACACACGAATACGCGATTTTTGTCACGCCCAAAATTAAAGGGCGGATAAGCAAAATTGATGTGGAGCCCAGAACGGAAATTTTCCGCGATGACACCGGCAACAACTATAAAAGAACAAATGCAAGGAACTGTTTCTACCCGATTTATGTGCGGGACGGCGGCATTGTCGGCTTCGGTGATGTGCCAAAGGATGAATTTCATCCTTCCGCCCGCGTTGTGGAAAGCGGCGGCGATAAGGAAATTTGGCCCATCAGGGACGGCGTGGAAAGAAAATGGCGTTACGCGCGCCAAAGCGTCGATAAAATCCGCGGCGAGTTAATCGTCAAGTCAACCAAGCGGGGCGATGATGTCTTTCAAATTAAAACCAAGGGGACGCCTAAAACTGTTTGGTCGGACCCCAGATACCATGCCGGCGGAAAGTATGGGACAAAATTGCTGAGGGCGATTGTCGGGGGAGAAAAATTCGACTATCCCAAGTCGTTGTTTTCGGTTCTGGACGTCCTCAGAATATCCACGCGGGAAAATTCGGTCATTCTGGATTTTTTCGCCGGCTCCGGCACAACCGGCCATGCCGTCGCCGTCCTCAACAAAGAGGATGGCGGCCGCCGCCGTTTTATTTTGTGCACCAACAATGAAAACGGAATTGCGCGCGAGGTTTGCCACCCAAGAATAAAAGCGGTCATCAAAGGGCATTCCGGCTACCCCGACATCACTGGCATCCCTTCCAATCTCAGGTATTTCAAGACGGCCTTTGTCCCGGCCCGGCCAACGGACAAAAACAAGGCGCTGCTGACCCGCAAAGCCACCGAGATGCTTTGCATCAGGGAAAACACGTTTGAGCCGGTGACGGAAACCGCCGGCTGCAAAATTTTCCGTGGTGAAGCGCGCTACACCGGCATCGTGTACGACCAGTCGGCCATTGGCGGATTGAAAAAAGCCATGGCCAAAATTGACGGCGAGTTCAGCGTCTATGTCTTTTCCCTCGGCGATGAGGATTTTTCCGAATTGTTCGCCGATGTGAAAAACAAGGCAACATTGCGCCCGATACCCGGCGCGATATTGCGCGTGTACCGGCGCATCTTCGGATAAGAAAACGGCCATGCAACTCAAGCCTTATCAAACCGATGCCATTAAGTCATTGCTGGAGCGCAGCGGCAGGTTTCTGCGCCAAAACGGCGGCAAAAAAATGATTTTCAAGTCGCCCACCGGCTCCGGCAAAACCGTGATGATGGCGGAGTTGCTGAAGCAACTCGCCGACTCCAAGACGTCGCGCCCGCTTTCCTTTATTTGGGCCGCGCCGCGCCAATTGCACATCCAAAGCCGTGAAAAGTTGGAGAATTATTACGCGGAATCCATGGCGCTGGCGTGCTCTGATTTTAACGGGCTTGCGGACCGGCAAATCGGCGAAAACGAGGTGCTGTTCCTGAATTGGGAAAGCATCCGCCAGCGCGACAAAAACACCATTGTCAAGGAAAACGAGCGGGATTTTTACCTGGACAAAGTCGTGGAAAACACCCGCGAAAACGGGCGCGACATCGTTTTGGTGATTGACGAGAGTCACCACCACGCCACCAGTGAAATATCGCGGCAATTAATCGCCGACATCGCCCCCAAACTGACCATTGAAGTGTCGGCGACGCCGAATATGGAGGGGGACGACAAGTTCTCCGTTCCCCTGGAGGAAGTCAAGTTGGCCGGGATGATTAAAAAATCCGTCCTGCTGAACGAGAATTTTAAGAATCTTCTCGCCGGCGACAAAATCAAGCCCGGTCTTCTCGGGAAAGCCGACACGTTTGTTCTGAAACAGGCCCTGGCCAAGCGGGGCGAACTTGCCGCCGCTTTTCATGCGGCCGGTGTTGGCGTTAATCCGTTGCTGTGCATTCAACTTCCCGATAGAAAAACGCAGCAGGAAGACGACATTAAAACCGGGGTCGTGCGGACGCTGAAAAGGGCGGGCATCACGACGGCAAACGGCAAACTTGCCGTTTATCTTTCGGATGAAAAGAAAAACCTGGAAAATATTTCCAGAAATGACAACCGGGCGGAGGTGATGATTTTTAAGCAGGCAATCGCCCTTGGCTGGGATTGCCCGCGCGCGCACATTCTCGTTTTGTTCCGCGATTGGAAAAGCGTTGTTTTCTCGGTGCAAACCCTGGGCCGCATTATGCGCATGCCGCAGCCGGACGTCGGCCATTACGGTGATGAAATTCTGAACCAGGGATACGTTTACACAAACCTGCCGGAAATCACCGTCAGCGAAGATGTCGCCGGCGGCTATGTTTCCATCCACACCAGCAAGCGCATTGAAGCATATGCGCCGATCGCGCTGTCCTCGGTCCACCGGCGGCGGCAAAGGGAAAAAACCCGCCTGTCGCCGCTTTTCAATAAATTATTTCTGCAGGCGGCGGATGAATACGGCCTGGCGGAAAAATTGAAAATGCAAAACCAGAAAGTCCAGCGGCAGTTTATTGCCGACTATGAATCGTCGGATATCGACGTGCTGGCTGGCGAACAAATCACGGGCAACGTGCGCGCTGATGTTATTGACGACTATGGATTGCAACGGCTGTTCGACTATTTTGTGAACGCCAATTTGTCGCCCTATTACCCGGAGGACCGTTCCATCGGCAGGGTAAAGGATGCGATTTACGACTTTTTCCGCGTCCGCAAAGGCATGGATTATGCCGATTGCTTTGACGCGATTATTAACATCGCGCTGAGCGACGGCAATAAGCCGCACATTCAGCGTGTGCTGAAAGACGCCAAAGACCTTTATGCCGCCGGGACCGGCGGCCGGGAAGAGCCGTTGCAAAAGACCGATCCATGGGAGTTGCCGCAAACGATTAACTACGGCGACAAACATGTCCCGCGCAAGGCGGACAAATCGGCGATGCGGCCGTTTTATGCGGCCAACAGCGAGTCGCGGCCCGAAAAAGAGTTTATCGACTTTCTGGAAAACACCGCCTCGGTGAAGTGGTGGTATAAAAACGGCGAGGGCGAATCGCTGTATTTTGCCGTCCCATACACGGAAAACGGCGGGGAGAATCCGTTTTATGTGGATTTCATTGTGCAGTTTAACGACGGCACAATCGGCCTGTATGACACCAAAAGCGGGATAACCGCGGACGTCGCCAAAAACAAAAGCGACGGTTTGCTGGCGTACATCCGCAACGCAAACCGCAAACGCAAACGCGGAAAATTAACAGGCGGCATTGTGACTCCCGCCTCCCGCGCCGACTATTCCCAGTGGAAAGTCTACACCGGCAGAGGCGCCCACATGAACAGCCGGGATTTATCCAACTGGGACTGGCTGCAGTTGTAACGCTGTTACTGTTCCCCGGGCCCGATTACGCGGATATAGGTTTCACCCTCTTTTATCATTCCCTGTTCGCTGCGGGCGCGTTCCTCCACCGCCTCGCTGCCGGTTTGCAGGTCCACCACGTCGGCGCCGGCGCTTGCGTTGCGTTTTTTTGCGGCGGTGATTTTGTCCTCAAGCGCGGCGATTTGTTTTTCCTTTTCGCGCAACTCCCCGGCGCCGCGCTCGCCGAACCACACCGTGTACTGCAGCGCGGCCACCGCAACCAGCAGCAGCGCCAGCAACACCAGCATCGCCTTGCGCCCGGTGCGCATCAGAATTCCCCCTGCAGCCGCAGCCAGGCCAGGGCGCGGGCGGGTTGCGCCCGGTGCTGCGGGTGGCGGACGGCTTTGAGTCCCAGGGCCAGGCCGCGGTCGCTTTGCAGCAGCGCCTCCATTTCCACGCTGCGCGCCGCCGGCGCCAGGGGCAGGTGAAGGTCGCGGAACAGCACCTCCCCGGCCGGCGTCCGCCCGCCGGCAAAGCGCAAGCGGGCGCGGCCCGATTCGGCGCGCAGCGGCTGGCCCAGGCGCAGGGCAAAAACGCCGTGGCGCAGGCGGCGCGCCAGGGCGGCGCTGAGGGCGCTGCTGTGCACCGTTTGCATGCCGCGCAGGATGCCGCCGCCGCCGCCCGCGCTGGTGCGGCCGATGAAGCCTGAGGCCAGGGCGCGCCAGCGGGCGCCCAGTTGCCATGCGCCGTTGACGCCGGCGAACCACGTCCGCCCATGCACCGCGCCGGGGGAGTGCACCGCGCGCAGGCCGAGGGCGCCGTCGGCCTCGCGCACCGCCCCGGCCTGCAGCGACAGGGCGGCGGCCGCCGGGCGGTAGTCCACCGCCACGCCGCTGCCGGCGCCGCCGTGCTGCACGGTCCAGCCCAGTTGCCCGCCGCCGGGCAGGGCGCGCAAGTTGCCCGCCGCCGCGCCCGCGCTCACCAGCGACAGCCACGGCGCGGCGAAAGCGTCCGGGCTGCTGAAGGCCGGCGCGCCGGGGCCGCGCATGTACAGGCCGAGGGCGCGGCCGCCGTTGACATTGCGGCCCCACCACGCGCCGCCGCCGGCCGGTGCGCCGGCCTCCATCGGCAGCCGTGCCGGCGTACGCCGCTGTTGCAGCAGGCGCTCGGCGCGGTAGAAGAACGGCGCCCCTAATTCGTCAAAGCCGGCCACCTCGGCCCCGCCGAGTCCGCTTTGCAGGGCGCCGCCAAAAGCCGCCCCGGCCTCCACCACCAGCGCCTCCAACGGCCGCGCCCCGGGGTCGCCGGGCAGGCCGGTCATCACCGCGCCGGTGGGGCGGGTGGCGGCGTCCAGGTCCAGCAGTCCCTGGCCGTAGGTTGTGATCACGGCGTGGATGCCGTCCTTTTTGGCGGTGGCGAACATCTTGTCCACCAAATCCCTGCCGCCGAGCATGCCCCGGTAATGCTGGCGCATCACGGCCAGCGCGCCGGCCACCATGGGCGCCGCCGCCGAGGTGCCGGTGAAGGGCTGGTAGTCGGCGTTGCCGGTGCCGGTGGGTGCGTGGACGCCGGCGGCCGGCACGGCGATGCAGTGGTCGGCGGCGAGGCCGCAGCGGTTGGAGCCGGAGGCAATGGTTTGGCCGTCGGTCATCACCGCCGCCACGTAGTGGCCGCGCAGTTCGGCGATGTAGTGGGGCAGGCCGGCGATGAGCGCCGGTTGGCTTGCGCCGTCGTTGCCGGCCGAGCGGACAAAGATCAATTTATCGCCGGCCGCGGTGCCGGCCTGGGCCATGGCGGCGATGGCGTCACGGTAGGCGGCGCGGATGGCGGACTCGGTGACGCCGGCGGCGGCGGTGAGGGTGTCGTCGGCGTAACTGAAAGTGGCGACGGCGGCGCCGTACTGGGCGGCGCGGGCGACCACGTCGCGGAAAGCGGCGCCGTCCACGGTGGGCGCCGGTGAAGTGGTGACCGGGTTCACCCCGCCGCCGCCGCCGCGCAAGTCCACATAAACAATGCTGGCGTCAAAGGCGATGCCGTGCATGTTGCAGTTGTCGCGGCGCTCGGTGCGGGAGCGGGAGCGGAGGGTGCAGGCGACGGTTTCGCCGTCGCGGCGGGCCGCGGCCATGCCGGCCGAGCCGGTGGGGTGGTCGTCGACAACGGTGCGGGCGGTGCCGCCGTCGCGATTGACCACGCGCAACTTGCCGGCGCCGGCGAACTCGCGGTGGGCGGCGAGCGGGACCCTGTTCTCCACCACGAGGATGGTCTGGCCGGCCCCGGTGGCGCCGCGGGCGTAGGCATGGGCGGCGTTGATGTGGCGGTACTGCGGGAGGTATTCGGCCGAGGCGGCGAATTCGTTGCGGCGGCTCTCTTCCCCGTTGGCGCCGGGTGGAGGTGACGGGGGCGGCGCCGTTGTTGGCGGCTCCGGAGACGGTGCTGTCGGTTCCGGGGATGGTGACGGCGACGGTGAAGGTGACGGTGCCGGCGGCGGCGCCGCCGCGCTGTTGCCGCCACCGCCGCCGCATGCGGTGAGCGTCACCGCCCACAGCAGGACGAGGGGCGCGGCTTTGCTGCAGTCCGGCACGTTGCGGCCGCTCAGGCGGCCTGCTGCTCGGCGTGGTAGGACGAGCGCACCAGCGGCGCCGAGGCGACCTGCGCAAAACCCATGTCGCGCGCGCGCGCGCCGAGTTCGGTGAACTCCTGCGGCGGCACATAGCGCGCCACCGGCAGGTGGTGGCGGCTGGGCTGCAGGTATTGGCCGAGGGTGAGCATGGTGACGCCGTGCGCGCGCAGGTCGCCCATCACCGCCAGCACTTCATCGCCGCGCTCGCCGAGGCCGAGCATCAGGCCGGATTTTGTGGGGACGCCCGGGCATTGGGACTTAAATTGCTGCAGCAGTTGCAGCGAGTGGCGGTAGTCGGCGCCGGGGCGGATTTGGCGGTACAGGCGCGGCACCGATTCCAGGTTGTGGTTAAAAACATCCGGCGGCGCGGCGGTGAGGTGCGGCAGCGCGCGCTCCATGCGCCCGCGAAAATCCGGCACCAAAATTTCCACCCGCACCCCGGCGCAGGCGTCGCGAATGGCGCGCACGCAGTCCGCAAAATGCATCGCGCCGCCATCGCGCAAGTCGTCGCGGTCCACCGAGGTGACCACCGCATAGCGCAAACCCATGAGGCGGATGGTGCGCGCCAGATTGCGCGGCTCATCCAAGTCCAGCGGCCGCGGCCGGCCGTGCGCCACATCGCAAAACGGGCAGCGCCGCGTGCAGATGTCGCCCATGATCATGAAAGTGGCGGTGCCGTTGCCGAAACACTCGCCGAGGTTGGGGCACGACGCCTCCTCGCACACCGTGTGCAGCCGGTTCTCGCGCAAAATATTTTTCAGCCGCCGCACCTCGGCCCCGCCCGGAAACGGCGCGCGAATCCAATTCGGCTTGCGCAGCCGTTCCCCGCCCTCACCGCCGCCGCCAAAATGCACCGCCACCGAGCGCACTTTGTCCGCGCCGCGAAGTTTGCGGCCGGGGGTGAGGGAGGTGGGGGTGGTCATAAGTTGATTATAGTTTATGGGAATTACCTACGCGATTAAACAAGCAAGATTTTACAGCAGGGACATCTGGTTGGACATGTGGGCCTTGCGGCGGCCGGCTATGGGCGTACTGGCGTCAGTGTTGCCATGCTTTTTCAGTCGATACAAGTGTGCCGCGCAAAGCCCTCTCCCTTTGTGTTTTTCGAGGCACCCGGGAATTTCGCAGATTCTCAGCGGCGCGAAGTTGGCGGAGTTGCATTTGGTTATGGGCACGTTAGCGAACGTGCTGCCGTGTGTTTTCAGCCGTGAAAGATGCGTATGGCAAAGCCCATAGCCTTTGTGTTTTCTTTCGCAACCCTCGACTGTGCAAGTTTTTGGACGGAAGCGCCACGGCCTCAGCGTTTTATTCGGGTCGCCATGTCTTTTCAAGCGCATGGCGTGCGTGCTGCAGAAACCGTGTTCTCTGTGCGGTTTATCGCATCCCTCGACAATGCAGATTCCACGTTTGCGGGAGTTGTTAGCCAGCGGGTCGCCGTAGGTACGCCATTGCTTGTAGTGCGCGCTACAATATCCACGACATTTGTGCGGCTTACTGCATCCGCCAATCGTGCAGATGGTGATTCTGTTGGGGTCGCGCGCAAAGCGCGCTTTCGCTATCTCGCTGATTAGTTGCTTTGTTTGGACGCTATGTTTGCCGCCGCCCTTGCCTCCGGATTTGAGGTTGTAGCCCTGGGACGGCAAGCATGAAAGCATCAACGAAATCCATTGTATCTCGCAATTATCCAGAATTTCCTGGCGCTTTATGCCGGAAGAGAGGATGGCGACATGAAAGTTTTCCCAGCCATATTTTTTAATGGCTTTTTGCAGATAAGTCTGGTTCGCGCCCCCGCCATTACGGTAAAACTTCATGCGGGTGCGCAAATCCCAAGTCTGCCCGACATACCGCTTCCCTGATGGCGATGTCAGCATGTAAATCGTGCCGTTGGCACGCCGCCCGGCCGTTTTCTCGCCTCGTAAATCTTGTCTAATCATGTATGTAACCCTCGCTTTTATTGTTCCAGCGCGCAGGGCTTTACCATGTCAGGTTTTCCCGCTTGGGACAACTACGGTTATTTCCCCACCCCCGCCACCAATTTACGGTCGCCCGCGACGTTGTCCACCCGCCCCACCGGCGGCCAGTATTTGTTGCCGGCGGTGTCGGCGGCCGGGAAGAAGGCGCGCTGGCGGGAGTAGGGGCGGGGCCAGTGGTCGGCGATGAGCAGGTCGTGGGTGTGGGGGGCGTGGCGCAGCAGGTTGTCTTCGCGGTGGGCCTGGCCGGTTTCTATTTCGGCGATCTCCTTGCGGATGGAAATCATGGCGTCGCAGAAGCGGTCCAACTCCTGTTTGGATTCGCTTTCGGTGGGCTCAATCATGAGCGTGTCGGCCACCGGCCAGGACATGGTGGGCGCGTGGAAGCCGTAGTCCACCAGGCGTTTGGCGACGTCCTCCACGGTGACGCCGCTGGTTTCTTTCAGCGGCCGCAGGTCAACGATGCATTCGTGCGCCACCATGCCGCCGGCGCCGGTGTACACCACCGGGTAGTGCCCGGCCAGGCGCGCGGCGATGTAGTTGGCGTTGAGAATGGCGGCTTCGGTGGCGCGGCGCAAACCGGCGGCGCCCATCATGGCGATGTAGGCCCAGGAAATGGCGAGGATGCCGGCGCTGCCCCACGGCGCGGCGGCGACCGGGCCGATGGTGCCGCCTTCGCCGGCCGCCGGGTTCACGCCCTCCACCAGCGGGTGGTCGGGGAGGTAGGGCGCGAGGTGCTGCTTAACGCCGATGGGGCCCATGCCGGGGCCGCCGCCGCCATGGGGGATGCAGAACGTTTTGTGCAAGTTCATGTGCGACACATCGGCGCCGATCTCGCCCGGCCGGCAGTAGCCGAGCAGCGCGTTCAAGTTGGCGCCGTCCATGTACACCTGGCCGCCGTTGTCGTGGATGACTTTGCAGATGTCCACGATGGCCTCCTCAAACACGCCGTGGGTGGACGGGTAGGTGATCATCAGCGCGGCCAAAGTGCCGCGGTTGGCGCGCGCTTTTTGCTCAAGGTCGGCGGTGTCCACGTTGCCGTTGGCGTCGCAGTCCACGGTCATCACCGTCATCCCGGCCATCACCGCGCTGGCCGGGTTGGTGCCGTGGGCCGAGGACGGGATAAGGCACAGGTTGCGCGCCCCGTCACCGCGCTCGGCGTGGTAGCGTTTGATGCACAGCAGGCCGGCGTATTCGCCCTGGCTGCCGGCGTTGGGCTGCAGCGAGACGGCGTCAAAGCCGGTGACATCGCACAGCATCATCTCCAACTCCTCAAACAACTGCTGGTAGCCCTGCACCTGGTCCAGCGGCGCGAAAGGATGCAGCGCGCTGAACTGGCGGTAGGTCACCGGCAGCATCTCGGTGGTGGCGTTCAGTTTCATGGTGCACGAGCCGAGGGGGATCATGGCCCGGTCCAGGGCGATGTCCCTGGCGCACAACTCGCGCAGGTAGCGCAGCATGCGCGTTTCCGAGTGGTAACTGTTGAACACCGCATGCTGCAGGTAGGGGCTGGTGCGGCGCAGCGCGGCCGGGATGCTGTCGCCGTTGCGCAACTCGGCGTCCAGTTGGTCCACGTCCAGGGCGCGGCTTTTGCCGGTGTGAAACACGCGCCACAGCGCGCTGAGATTGGCGCGGCGGGTGGTTTCGTCCAGCGCGATGCCGAGGTGGTCGCTGTCCACCACGCGCAGGTTGATGCGCGACTCGCGGGCGCGGGCGGCGATGCGCGCGGCCTGCCCGCGCACGCGCACGGTGACGGTGTCGAAGAAAGCGCCGTGGGTGACGGTGAAGCCCATGCGCGCCAGGCCCAGGGCCAAAATGCGCGCCATGCGGTGCACCCGCTCGGCGATGGCGCGCAGGCCGGCGGGGCCGTGGTAGCAGGCGTACAACGCCGAGATGATCGCCAGCAAAACCTGCGCGGTGCAGATGTTGCTGGTCGCCTTCTCGCGGCGGATGTGCTGCTCGCGGGTCTGCAGCGCCATGCGCAGGGCCGGTTTGCCGCGCGCGTCCACCGACACGCCGATGATGCGCCCCGGAATGTTGCGCCGGTAACCGGCGCGGGCGGCGAAGAAGGCGGCATGCGGGCCGCCGTAGCCCAAAGGCACGCCGAAACGTTGTGCGCTGCCCACCACGATGTCGGCGCCCATCTCACCGGGCGGTTTGAGCAGGGTGAGGGCGAGCAGGTCGCTGGCCACCACCGCCACCGCGCCGCGCTGCTGTACTTTTTTAATCAGGGGCGCGATGTCCGCCACCGCGCCGCCGCTGGCCGGGTATTGCAGCAGCGCGCCGAAACAGTCCCGGCCGCCGGCCGCTTCAGCCTCGCCGACGGTGACTTTAAGGTTGAAAGCGCGCGCGCGGGTTTGCACCACGGCGATGGTTTGCGGGTGGCAGTCGGCGGCGACAAAAAAAGTGTCGGACTCGCTGGTCGACACCCGCCGCGCCGTGGCCATGGCCTCGGCGGCGGCGGTGGCCTCGTCCAGCAAACTGGCGTTGGCCAGTTCCATGCCGGTGAGGTCCATCACCATCTGCTGAAAACTCAGCAGCACCGCCAGCCGCCCCTGGCTGACCTCGGCCTGGTAGGGCGTGTAGGCGGTGTACCAGCCGGGATTTTCCAGCACATTGCGGCGGATGACGCCGGGCAGCACCGAGCCGTAGTAGCCCATGCCGATCATGGAAATGAAAATACGGTTGCGCTCGCGCATGCGGCGCAGGCAGGTGATGGTTTCGCGCTCGCTCATGGGCGCCGGCAGGTGGAACGGCGCCGTGGTGCGAATGGCGCGGGGGATGGCGCGCTCCACCAACTCCTCCATGCTGCCAAGCCCCAGCGTGCGCAGCATCGCCCCGCGCTGTTCACCGTCGGGGCCGATGTGGCGGCGGCTGAAGTCATCGGCGCTTTCCAGTTGCGCCAGGGCGCGCGGTTTGCGGTTGTCGTTCATTGCACCGTCACTTTTAACGTCGCGGCCGTCATTTTCGACCCCGCCGCCACCGTTGTTCACCCCGCCGCCGCCACCAGCGCGTTATACGCATCCGCATCCAGCAGCGAGTCGAACTCCTGCGGCGCCGACAGTTGCATTTTATAGATCCAGCCGGCGCCGGCGGCATCGCTGTTGACGGCGCCGGGGTCGTCGGCCAATGCAGTGTTGACTTCGGTGACGGTGCCGCTGAGCGGCGACTTCACTTCGCCGGCCGCCTTCACCGATTCCACCACCGCCGCCTCCCCGCCTTTGGTGACGGCGTCGCCCACCGCCGGCAGTTCCACAAAAACCAATTCGCCCAACTGCTCCTGGGCGTAATCGGTGATGCCGACGACGGCGGTGCCGTTTTCTTTGCGCGCCCACTCGTGGTCGCTGGTGAATCTTGTTTCGGACATGGTGCCTCCTCAGTTTGTTGTGGTTCGGTGGTAGCGGTGCGCGGTGAACGGCAGGGCGGCGACGGTGACCGGCAAAGTTCTGCCGCGCACCACCGCGCCGAGGGCGGTGCCCGGCGCCTGCAGCCCGGCGCGCACATAACCCATGGCCACCGGCCCGCCGGCGCTGGCGCCGAAGGTGCCGCTGGTGACCACGCCGGCGGTTGCGCCATCGGCGTCCACCAGTTCGGCGCCTCCGCGTACCGGCGCGCGGCCTGCGGGCAACAAACCGACCCGCGCCCGTTCGGCGCCCCGGGCCAGCGCGTCAAAAATCACCGCCGCGCCGGGGAAACCGCCGCTTCTTGCGCCGCCCGGCCGCCGCGCTTTGGCGACTGCAAAACCCAGCCCGGCTTCCACCGGGTTGGTGGCGGCGTCCATGTCGCTGCCGTACAGGCACAGCCCGGCCTCAATGCGCAGCGAGTCGCGGGCGCCGAGTCCGGCCGGCCGCACCCGTGAATCCTCCAGCAGGCGCCGCGCAAACTGCTCGGCATCTTCGGCGCGCAGCGAGATTTCAAAACCGTCCTCGCCGCAGTAGCCGGAACGGCTGACAAAACAGCGCGCGCCGCCGAGGGTGAACTCGCCGGCACTGAGAAACGTCAACCGCTCCGGCGACTCCGCCGGCGATTCCGCCAGTTGCGCCAGCGCCGCCGCCGATTGCGGCCCCTGCAGCGCAAGCAGCGCGCGGCCGGCAAGGTATTGTATGTCACAACCGCCGCCGATGCGCCCGCGCATGTGCGCCAGGTCATGTTCCTTGCGCGCCGCGTTCACCACCAAATAAAAATGACCGCCGGCGTTGACCGCCATGAAGTCGTCCTCAATGCCGCCGGCGTCGTTGGTGAACAGCGCATAACGCTGCCGCCCGGCCGCAAGCCCGGCAAAATCCGCCGGCGACAAACTCTCCAATGCCGCCGCAACTTCACCGCCGCGCACCGCAACCTGCCCCATGTGCGAAACATCAAACAAACCCGCCGCCCGCCGCACATGCAGATGCTCGCGCAAAATTCCATCGGCAAAATGCACCGGCAGCGACACCCCGGCAAAATCAACAAATTTCGCCCCCAACGCACGGTGGAGGCCGGCCAGGGGAGTTTCCGTCGCCACGGCGCGCGCTCAGGCCGCCCGGTGGGCGACGGCGCCGCCCCGGTTCAGGTACCGGCGGCGCGCAAACAATTCAATTTTGCGCCGGTGCGGTTTTGCCGAAAGCGCTCCGCGCTCCGCGCTCATCAATTGCCGGGAAGTGACCGTCAGGCAATGGCGCAACGCGCCGCCGCCGCGGCCGGTGTGCCGCAACCGCCCCGGGCAATCCCACGGCGGGTCGGCGTGGAGAATTTCGCGGGCGCGGCCGGGAAAAGGCGGGTGGCTCATCGCTTCATTTTACCACCCGCCACCGTCCACCGTCAGCCGCGCCGCCGCAGCATTTCCCCCGCAAGCGCGGCGCATGTTGCCGCGCCGTTCATGTTGACGGTGGTTTTTGCCGGGCGCGGGGCGCGGGCGGCTTTGCTGACGGCTTGGGTGAGGGCGGCGGGGGTGAGGGCGTGTTCTCTCAGCAGGACGGCGCGGCCGGTTTTGCCGAGGCGGGTTGCGCGCTGCAGTTGTTCGGTTTCACCGTGTTCTTCAAACGGCACCAGCACCGCGCGGGCGCGGGCGCTGAGCAGGTCGAGCACGGTGTTGCAGCCGGCGCGCGAAACCGAGACCGCGCAGTTGCGCAGCAGTTGCGGAAAGTCGGCGCGGTTGTTTTCCACCCGCGCGCGGCCGGCGTGCTGGCGCCATTTTTGATGCGCCGCGCCGCCGCCCATGAGAATGCGCCAGGTTTTTTCATGGTCGGCCTCGGCGGCGGCGAGGGCGGCGGCGTTCAGCGCGCGCCCGGCGGCACCGGTGCCGCCGGCGGAAACGATAACCTCGCCCTCGCCCTCACCCTCACCGCCAGCCGCGCCGCGGTCATCGTAAAGATAGCCGGTGTGGGTGGCGGCGATGCGCAACTGGTCCACCGGAAAAGAGTCGCGCAATGGAATAAATTTTTCATCGCCGTGCACCCAAACCGCATCAAAGTAACGGTTCGCCCATTCCGCGCTCTCGGCGGTGCGCGACGGTTTGCGCTGCTGCAGCACGTCGCGCACTGAGCAGACGATGCGCGGTTTTTTCTTCGCCTGCCCGGCGCGCGCCAGCAGCGGCAGAAGTTCAAAACGCATCTTGCGCCGCCCGAAAGGAAATGTCTCCAGCACCAGCAAATCCGGCCGCGCCGAATCAAAGCACGTCAGCAGCGCGCTTAGCCGCCCAGCGCGCCAGGCTGCGTCCACCACGTTGCCATCGGCGTCCACCAGTGCACTGAACGCGGCATCCACGGCGCGCACCGGCGGCAGTTGCACAAAATTAATTCCCTCCATGTTTAACCCGGCCAGCGGCATTCCGCCGGATGCAACCGTCACTTGCATGCCTGCATCCGCCAGTGCACGGCCTAGCAGTACCGCCCGGCGCAGGTGGCCGCTGCCGAGCAGGTGCTGCACCACCAGCAGCGCGGATCGATTCACTGTCCGGCGGCTGCGGCCGCGGCTTTTGCACCGCGCTTCGGCTTGGCGCGCGCGCCGACCATCGTTTTCACTTCGCGGTTGACCACATCCAGACCCGACATCAGCCCGGCCACCGCGCTGCGCGACGGCGGCGGCTGTTCCGGCAGCGCCAGCAGCGCGGCCAGCATTTTTTCGGTGTCTTGCATTTCGCTTTCGTTCAACATCGTCACCAGCCCGAGGCGCTGCGCGCGCTCGGCGCGAATTAATTGCTCGCGGCGCGGCCGGGTGCGCGGCACCAGCAGCGCGCGCTTGTCCAGCGAAAGAATTTCACAAAAAGTGTTGTAGCCGCCCATGGCCACCATGCCGGCGGCGCGCGACATCAGAAACTCAATGCGGCTGTCAAAGGTGAGGGTTTCCAGATTGGCGCTGCGCGCCGCGCGTTCACGAAACCGCCGCTGCGCCGCCGGCGGCATAAACGGGCCCAGCACGGCGAGCGCGGGCAGAAGTTTTTTTTCGCCGCGCTGCTGCGCAAGTTCATATGCGCGCATCGCCCAGTCCATCATGTCGGCGCCGTCACCGCCGCCGCCGGCGGTGATTAAAATAAACGGCCGCTCCATCCCGGCCGGCGGCGCGCTGTCGCCGCGGCTTTGCGGCAGTTGGCGGCGCAGGTAGCCGGTGTAGGTCATCTTGTGCCGCACCGCCGGCAGCACGGCGAGGCCTTCAATGGGGTTGCCCATGATGGGCGGCCCGTAAATCCACAACTTGTCATACAACTCGCGCAATGCCGGCGCCACGCGCTTTCCCTCCCACTCGCGCGCCAGCGCCTCGGTGTCGTCCATCACGTCGCGCATGCCGAGCACCGTGGCGGCGCCTTGCGTCTTGAGCATGGCCAGGGTGTCGGTGACCTCGCCGCCGAGTCCCAGGGGCTCCTTGTCCACCAGAAAAAGATGCGGCCGGAAAGCCGACGCGGTGGAATGAATAATGGAGGCGCGCATGGCCAGCGTCTGCTTCAGGTCAATGTGGCGGCTGAGGGAGGTGTACTTTCCGTTGTGCAACTTAATCACGCCCGGAATGCGCACAAAATCCACCCGCGCGCGAAAATCAAAACTGCTGATAATCGGCGAGCCGGAAAGAATCAGCGCCGACAAACCCTTGTAACGCTCCACCAGCGAATGCGCAATCGCCCGGCACCGCCGCAAATGCCCCAGCCCGAAACTGTCATGGCTGTAAACCAAAACCCGCGCGCCATCCAGACGGCCGGCGGTGGAGTCGGTACGTTTCACATGGGAAGTGTAGCACCGCCGGCGCCGTTAACCCGGCTCCACCCGAAAGAGAATGCCCCGGGCCTTAAGTTCACCGGTGGCCGGGCAGTGGCGGAGGCGGTCGGCGGGGTTGACGTAAATGGAACGGTAATTTCCGCCAAGCCATTCGGTGCTCCGGTAGAAGCCGGGGGCATTGCGTGGACAAATTTGAGCCGGAGGAGGAATAACCAGGCGCCGCCGCTGTGCTATAAACCGCCCATGCCCCGGGCGTCCATTTCCGCCGCTGCCGCAACCCCCGCCCGACGCGGGCGCAGGCGGGAGAGGGCGTCGTCGTCGGCGGCCCCGCCAGTCTGGTCCGGCGTAGTCGGCGGGCGTTACCGGCCGTTGAGCGAGGCGCAGGCGCGGCGGGTGCATGCGACGGCGCTGG
>JAPPPZ010000003.1 GCA_028817275.1 Gammaproteobacteria bacterium | reverse complement strand
GTCCGCTTCTACTCGCCGCAATAAACACCTCAAGATGCCCTCCCCCCTCATCCAAATCAAAAACGCCACCGTCTACCGCGGCCAGACGCGGGTGTTTGCGGATTTGAGTCTGGACATTCACCGCCACCAGAACACCGCCCTGCTCGGGCCCAATGGGGCGGGGAAGACGACTTTTTTGAAATTGCTGTCGCGGGAAATTTATCCGTTGCGGCGGGCGGCGACCGTGGTGCGGTTGTTCGGGCGCGAGAAGTGGAATGTGTGGGAGTTGCGCGCGCGGCTGGGGATTGTGTCGAGTGATTTGCAGCACCATTACGCCGGCGATGCGAGCGGTTTGAACGTGGCGCTGTCGGGATACTATTCCAGCGTCAACACCTGGGGCCACCAGTCATTCAGCGCCGGCGACGTGCGGCGCGCCGAAGAAGTCATGGAGGAGCTCGGCGTGGCCCATTTGCGCGACAAACGGTTTGCCGCCATGTCCACCGGCGAACAGCGCCGTTTTCTGCTGGCGCGCGCGCTCATCAACCGCCCCGACACTTTGATTCTGGACGAGCCCACCAGCGGCCTGGACCTGCCGGCCACGTTTTTCTACCTTGACCTGGTCCGCAAACTCATGCGCGATGGACGCCACACCGTGCTGCTGGTCACCCACCATCTCCACGAAATCCCGCCGGAAATCAGCCGCGTGGTGCTGCTCAAGAACGGCGCGGTGATGGCCGACGGCGACAGCAAAACAATCATCACCTCCAAAAACATCAGCGCACTGTTTGACACGCCGGTGCACATTGCCGCGGCCAACGGTTTCTACCAGGCGCTGCCGGGCCGGGGGTGACGCTTCAGGGGTCGGCAAACAGGCGCGCCGCGACCGGCGCAAAAAGAATGACAAAAACCAGGCGCATTAAATGATGGCTGACCACAAACGCCAGGTCGGCGCCGGCGATAATCGCAACGACAACCATCTCGGCCTAGCCGCCCGGCAGGAAAGCGAGCAGCGCCTCCAGCGAGGGGGCAAGGACCAGCGCGCGAACAGCCATGAAGAACAAAATGCTGAGTCCGGCGAGCAGCACGCTGTAAACCAGTCCGGCGACAACATAGCGGCGCAACTCAGTCACTGTCACGCCGGCGTATTTGACGCCCACCGCAAGCCCGATAAAAAATTGCGCGGCCCAAATTATCTCGGCGGGGGGACGGTGGTTGATAAAGCCGGTCAAACTCAGGGCGGCGGCAAGGTCACCGCGCCACCGGCCCGGGAGCCGGCGGTGGGTTAGTTCATTGTAAGGTTGTGAAAACCCCACTGTCTCTTGTGGTATTTGAGTTCTGCCACGTAAATGCGCGCGCACGGTTGCCTCAAATGCATTTTGCGCATCAACATAGGATTTGATGGTAAAAATGCAACTGTCATCGGCAGTTTTGCTATGCATTTTTCACTGAAAATCCGAGAAAGGAAAATCAACGGTGGAAGGAGAGCGAAGATTCATTGTGACCAAATCTTGCGAGCAAAGGCAGGCGAGACTCCTGCCGTTCCTGCCATCACCGCTACAGATTTCGTTGGCGGTGCTGACATGAGTCGCGCCAACTTTTAAGGCGGTTCTGCTGTCAGTGCCGTTGTCAGCGTCCAAAAACCGCGTCCAATCGGGCTTTTTTCCACGAAAACGAATATTTCCGCCCTGCCCGCCGCCGAAAACCGCCGCCCTCACCGTAAAACCTTGTGCCCGAGCATGCACTGTGCGGAATTTAACGAACTGCCATCAAAGATTCTGGCGCATATGCCGGACAACGCCAGACGGCTGAAAATCCCGGATTCGCAAGTTGCGGAACTGACCGAGGCGCAACCCAATAAGTTGGAGCGGGTGATGGGGATCGAACCCACGTCATCAGCTTGGGAAGCTGAGGTTCTACCATTGAACTACACCCGCGCCGCAGGTTGATTGTAGCACCGCCGGCCTCAGCCGTCCCAGCCGGCGTCCGGCGTGAAACGGCGGCCGTGTTTTGCCGCTAGGGCGGTCAACTTTTCGCGCAGGGCGGTGCGGGTTTGGGTTTGGATGTGGCGCATGGGGCCGCCGCGGAACGGGGCGAAGCCGGTGGCGAAAATCACCCCGGCGTCCAGCAGGCCGGCATCGGCGACAATGCCCTCGCGCTCGCAGGCCACCGCTTCGTTGAGGAAGCGCAGCATCATGCGGTCGGTGATGTCTGCATCGGCGGCGGCGTTTTTGTTTTTGCGCGGCTTGCCGTTTTTCCAGCGGTAAAATCCGCGCGCGGTTTTTTTGCCGAGGTTTCCGGCCTGCACTTTGTCGAGCAGACTTTGCGGCACCGCCACTCCGAGGTTGCCCGCCACCGAGGCGCAGATGTCGAGGCCCACGGTGTCGGCCAGTTCCACCGGGCCCATGGGCATGCCGAACTGCAGCACGGCGCGGTCCACCGTTTCGGCGGCGACACCCTCACCCATCAGTTCCACCGCCTCCATCAGATACGGCGTCAGGATTCGGTTCACCAGAAACCCCGGCGCGCTCTTCACCGGCAGCGGCAGCCGGTTGATGCGCCGCACAAATTCGGTGCCGCGCTGTACCGCCGCATCGGCGCTGTGCGCACCGCGCACCACTTCCACCAACTGCATGCGCGCCACCGGGTTGAAAAAATGCAGGCCGATTAAACGCTGCGGCTCGCGCAGCGCCGCGCCCAGGGTCTCCAGCGGAATGCTGGAGGTGTTGGTGGCGAGCAGCGCGCTTTTTGCCGCGCGGCTTTCCAGATTGCGGAACAGCGCGCACTTGGCTTCGGCGTCTTCGGCGATGGCTTCAATAATGACATCGGCGCGCGCCGCACCGTAGCCGGCCGGGTCGGGGGCGAACAAATCCAGCGCATGGGTGACGGCGCGCGGCCGGCGCAGTTTGCGGTGGAAGAGTTTGGCCGCACGCGCCGTGGCGCGGGCCAGCGCGGCGGCGTCTGGATCTTCCACCGTCACCTGCAAACCGCACAGCGCGCACCACGCGGCAATGTCGCCGCCCATGACGCCGGCGCCGACCACATGCACCCGGGGCGCCCGGTGAGCATCACCCCCGGCAGTTTTATTTTTGCCCGCGGATTTTAATTTTTCGCGCAGGAAAAAAACACGCACTAAATTTTGCGCCGTGTCGGTGGCCAGCAGCCGCGCAACCGAGTCCGCTTCGGCGCGCAGCATCTGTTTTTCGCCGCCGCCGTGGCGCTCCCACAAATCAATCAGCGCGTGGGGCGCCGGGTAATGTTCCCGCGGCGCGCGCGCCGCCGCCTTGCGCCGCATGATGCGCGCAAAAAATTTCCGCGCCGGCAACGTACCGCCGAGCCGCGCGATGAAGCCGGCGCGCTGCCGGGCCGGGCGTTTTTCAACCACCAGCAGCGCCGCCCGCTCCAGGTGGCGGCGCGGCACCACCTGGTCCACCAATTTTAATTTGCGCGCATCGCGCGGGCGCAACGTGCGGCCGCTCAGCATCAGTTTCATGGCGGCCAACGGGCCGGCGATGCGCGCCAGCCGCGCGGTGCCGCCGAAGCCGGGGTGGATGCCGAGCAGAACTTCCGGCAGGCCAAGCCGCGCGCCGTCATCGTCTACGCACACGCGGTAGTCGCAGGCCAGCGCCAACTCCAAACCGCCGCCGAGGCAGTGGCCGTTAATCACCGCCACCGTCGGCGGCGGCAATGCGGCGATGCGCGCAAAGGTGCGGTGGGCGGCGCGCACCGTGGCGGCGGCGGCGGCAGTGTCGGTCATGCCGGCGAACTCGTTGACGTCGGCGCCGGCAATGAACACGCCGTCGCGCGCGCTGGTGAACACCACGGCGGAAACGGCGCGGTCTTTGGCGACGGCGTCCACCACATCGTCCAACTCGCGCATCACTTTGGTGGACAGAACATTGGCGCCGCCGCCGGCGACATCCAAAGTGACAGTGACGATGCCGGAAGCGTCGCGCGCGGTGCGCCAGTTGCCCGCGGCGGTGGCGGTGGCGGTGGTTGCAGTCACGGAAGCGGCGCTCCCCTAATTAACAGTGACACTGCCGCTGCCGCCGGCGGTGGTGACGGGGGTGGCGGTGGCGTTGCTTTCGAGCAGCATGGAGCCGCCCTGGCCGCCGCCGATGCAGATGGCGGCGACGCCGCGCCTGGCGTTGCGGCCGGCCAAAGCGTGCAGCAGGTGCAGCACGATGCGCGCGCCGCTGGCGCCGACCGGGTGGCCGATGGCGACGCTGCCGCCGTCTACGTTAAGAATGTCGGTGCTGAGGTCGCCGATGGCGCCGTCGGCGCCGAGGTGCGCGCGGCAGTAATCGCGGTCGCGGAAAGCGGCGATGCAGCCGAGCACCTGGGCGGCGAAGGCTTCGTTGATTTCCCAGCAGTCCACATCGCCCAGGCGGAGTTTGTTGCGGCGCAGCAGCGGCGCGCTGGAGTGCACCGGGCCGAGTCCCATGTGCGCCGGGTCCAGCGCGGCCCATTCGCTGTCCACGATGCGGCCGAGGACGGTGAAGTTGTGGCGGCGCACCGCGGCCTCGCCGGCGAGCAGCAGCAGGGCCGCGCCGTCGGTGACTTGCGCGCTGTTGCCGGCGGTGACGCTGCCAACGCCGGGGTCAAACACCGGCTTCAGCGCGGCGAGTTTTTCCATGGTGGTGTCGCGGCGCAAACCGTCATCGGCGTCGTGAACTTCCCCCCCGGCGTCAAACAGCGGGTGGACTTCACCGAGCCGGCCGTGGTCAATGGCGTCAGCAAGGCGGCGGTGACTCTGCAGCGCAAATTCATCCATGGCGTCGCGGGTGACGGCGAAACGGCGGGCCACATTCTCGGCGGTCTGGCCCATGCTCAGGCCGGTGACCGGGTCGCGCAGGCCGCGCAGGAGGGCAATCACCGGTTTGAAGTGCGCCGGGCGCAGCGCGGCCAGTGCGCGCAGTTTGGCGCTGAGGGTGCGCGCGCGCGCCCACCCGCCGAGCCAGCCGGCCAGCGCGCGGCTCCACAAAATGGGAATGTGACTCATGGACTCGACGCCGCCGGCCAGCACCAGCGATGCGCGGCCCATGGCGATGTCGGCGGCCGCGGTGTCCACCGCCTGCATGCCGCTGGCGCAGTTGCGGTGCACGGTCCACGCCGGAACGTGGTCGCCGATGCCGAGCCGCAGCGTCACGATGCGCGCGATGTTGGCCTCGTCGGCGCCGGCGACGACATTGCCGAGGATGACTTCGTCGATTTCGCCGGGGTCAAAACCGTGCCGCGCCAGCAGCGGCCGGCCGGCGGCCACCGCAAGGTCGGCGGCGGTGAACGGGCCGGGGCGGCCGCGGGCTTTCAGAAACGGCGTGCGGCAGCCGTCAACGACGTAAACCGCTTGGGGGAACTGCATTCTCGCAGGCTGGCGTCACTGCAAGGCGGCCGGATTGGCGACGCAGCGCCCTTCGCGGTCGCGCCAGACTTTCAGCACCTGGCCAATGTAGATTTTGTTCACATCTTCCAGGCCGCTGGCTTCCTGAATCATGGGCACCGTCACCTTCCAGTGCTGCCCGCGGCATTCTTCGGTGGCGATGTCAATCATGGTTTCACCGGCGATGATGGGCGCGAGGCTGACCAGTTTGGGGAACTCGGGCTCGGCTTCCATCGCCGCCGGCTCCGGTTCCTGCACCGGCGCCGGCGCCGGCTCTTCCATCCGCTCTTCTTTCTGCGTCAACGCCGGCGCACATGCAACGGCCAGCAGAAAAGCAAAAGCGGTGATAAGGTGAGTGGTGAATTTCATGGAGAATTCCTCGTTGTGAGTTGGCGGATTTGCGCCGGCGATTATAATCCATCGGCGGAGGGCGCGAGTGAAAAATTCGGATGCCGATTTTTGCGGCCGGCCGGCGCATGAGGCGGTCGCGGCGCGCGGCCGCATTCGCAGTTTTGTGCGCCGCGAGGGCCGCATGACGCCGGCCCAGCGGCGCGCGCTGGCCGAGTTGTGGCCGCAGTTCGGCATTGCGCCGGGCAGCGGTTTGCTTTCGCCGCAGGCGGTGTTCGGGCGGCGCGCGCCGCTGGCGCTGGAAATTGGCTTCGGCAACGGCGAGGCCCTGGCGCAACTGGCCGGGCAACGGCCGGAGTGGAATTTTATCGGCATGGAAGTGCACCGCCCCGGCATCGGCGCGCTGCTGCGCAAACTTCACCAGCAGTCGCTGTCCAATGTGCGCGTCATCTGCGCCGATGCGGCGGCGGCGCTGTGCGACAACATTCCCGATGCTTCGCTGGATTTGCTGATGCTGTTTTTTCCCGACCCGTGGCCGAAGAAACGCCACCACAAACGCCGCCTGGTGCAGGAAGATTTCGCCGCCCTGTGCTGCCGCAAACTGCGCCCCGGCGGCATGCTGCACGCCGCCACCGACTGGCGCGACTACGCGGTGCAGATGATGGAAGTGTTCAGCGCCTGCCCGCAACTGCAAAACACCGCCGGCGAAAACCGCTACGGCAAACGCCCGCCCCACCGCCCGGTCACGCGCTTTGAAAAACGCGGCGCCGGACTCGGCCACGCCACGTTGGATTTAATTTTTATCCGGCGCGGCTGAGCGGTGCGCGTTGCGGTTTTTTGTTGACCCGCCGGCGGCCGCCGCTTACAATCCCGCCGCCGAAAACAGGACAACATGAGCACTTCCGACCACGACTGGTGGGACCCGCATTCCGAACAGCCCTACGCACTGCCCGAAGCGCAAAAACCACGGGCGGCGGCGGGCAACGTCAATGAATACCTGCGCGTTTTGTTCACCGCGCTGGGCCTGGCGCCGGCCATCGCCTGGCGCTACCTTCACCGCCGGCGCGGCGCGCTGCGGCCGGCGGCGGATTCTTTTATCGGCCTCAGCGTCTCCCCCAGCCCCGGCCACGGCGCCGCCGTCACCGAGATGGTGGAGGAACTCGGCGCGCAAAAACTTTTAATCCGCGTGCCGTCCTGGGACGAAAAGGAAATGGAAAACCGCGCGCGCTTTGCCGAAAGTTTTCGCGGGCGCGAACTGCTGATTAACATTTTGCAAAACCGCCACAGCGTGCTTGACAAAAAACACTGGCGGCGCGCCGTTGAAAAAACCTTCACCGCCTTCGCGCCCTCGGCCTCCAATTTCCAAATCGGCAACGCCATCAACCGCAGCAAGTGGGGCTGCCGGCACAGCGGCGACTATCTGGATTTAATGGAGATCGCCCACCGCGAGAAAAAAAAATTCCCCGGCATTCGCCTGTTCGGCACCTCGGTCATTGATTTTGAACCGCTGGTCATCCTCCGCACCCTGGTCAACCGCCGCCGCTACCGCCAGCACGGCTGCGCACTGCAGATGTACGTAGACCGCCGCGGCGCGCCCGAGCGGCGGCAGTTCGGCGTGTTCAACCTGCACAACAAACTGCGCCTGGCCGCCGCGCTGCTGGCGCTGTCCAACCGTTCGGAAAAAAAATTGTGGGTCACCGAAACCAACTGGCCGCTGCGCGGCACCGAGCCTTACACCCCCACCAGCGCCTGCCCCACGGTCAGCGAGGAAACCCAGGCCCAATACCTCACGCGCTATTACCAAATCGCCCACCGCAGCGGATTCGTGGAGCGCGTTTACTGGTGGCAACTCATCAACCCCGGCTACGGTCTGGTGGACCACCGCGGCGGCGCCTTGCGCAAGATGCCGTCCTACCACGCATTCAAAAACCTGCGCGCAAGTTTGCAGGACGGCGCGCGCTGAGCGGCGCGCTATAATGCGGGCCGGTGAACATTCGAGCGGCGCCAATTGAACATTCCCCTGGTCGACATTAAGGCCCAGTTCCACCGCATCGGTGGCGACGTGCGGCGGGCGGTGGACCAAGTCTGGGCGCACGGGCGGTTCCTCATGGGCCCGGAGATCACCGAACTGGAAACCCGCCTCGCCGAGCGCGCCGGGGTGCGCCACTGCGTCACCTGCTCCAGCGGCACCGACGCGCTGCTGATGGCGCTGATGGCGCACGAAGTCGGCGCCGGCGATGCGGTGTTCACCACGCCGTTCACTTTCATCTCCAGCGCCGAGGTGGTGGCGCTGCTCGGCGCGACGCCGGTGTTCGTGGACATTGACCCGCGCACGTTTAATATGGACCCGGAAAAATTCGCCGCCGCGCTCCACTCGGTAAAGCGCGAAAACCGCCTGCGGGCCCGCGGCGTCATTGCGGTGGACCTGTTCGGCCTGCCGGCCGAGCACGGCGCCATCGGCGGCATTGCCGGCGGGCACGGTTTGTTCACCCTCGCCGACGCCGCGCAAAGTTTCGGCGCCACTTTGCACGGCAAAAGCGCTACCGCCCAGGCCCACGCCGCCGCCACCAGTTTCTACCCCACCAAACCGCTGGCCGCGGCCGGCGATGGCGGCGCCGTGTTCACCGATGACGCCGGGTTTGCCGAAAAACTCCGCTCCATTCGCGTGCACGGACAAGGCACCGACAAATACGACAACATCCGCCTCGGCCTGACGGCGCGGCTGGACACCGTGCAGGCGGCGGTGCTGCTGTGCAAACTGCGGGTGTTTGACGAAGAACTTGCGCGGCGCGAAGAGATCGCGCGCCGGTACACCAAACAACTGAACGCAAAAACCGGCGGTGCGGTGCAAGTGCCGTTTGTGCCGCCGCACTGCCGCAGCGCGTGGGCGCAGTATTCCATTTTATGCGTCAACCGCGATTCGGTACGCCGCAGTCTGGACGCCGCCGGCATCGGCAACGCGGTCTACTACAAAACCTGCCTGCACCAGATGCGCGTCTTCGCCGCGTCAGGGTACGCCGCCGGCGATTTCCCGGCGGCCGAGGACTGCGCGCGGCGCATCCTCAGTTTGCCCATGCATCCGTACTTGCAGCCGCAACAGGTGGACCGCGTGGCGGACGCCGTCGCCCAAGCCGTCACCGAAACCGCAAACGGAAGCAACGGTTGAGCGACTCGCTGCACCAACTGCTGGATAAGATTAACCGGCGGCGCGCCACGGTCGCCGTAATTGGACTCGGCTACGCCGGCCTGCCGGTTTGCCTGCGCTTTGCCGAAGTTGGCTTCTCCACCATCGGCGTGGACCGCGACGCGGCCAAGGTGGAGCACATCAACCGCGGCCGCTCCTACATCGCCCACATCGCGGCCGCGCGAATCGCCGCCGCGCTGCAAAAAAAAACCCTGCGCGCCTCCACCGACCCGGCGGCAGTCGCCGAAGCCGATGCGGTCATTCTCTGCCTGCCGACGCCGCTCAAGGACAACAACGAGCCGGACATGCATTATGTGCTGGACACCGCCGATGCCATCGCGCCGCATCTGCGGCCCGGGCAAATCGTCTCGCTGGAAAGCACCACCTACCCCGGCGCCACCGAGGAGGACCTGCTGCCGCGCCTGGCGCGCGACGGCCTCAGCGTCGGGGAAAATTTTTTCCTGGTCTTCTCGCCGGAGCGCGAAGACCCGGCCAACCCCGACTACCACACCGCGGTTATTCCCAAAATCTGCGGCGGCGTCACCGGCCGCTGCCTGCAGGCCGGCGTCGCCCTGTACGGCGCCATCGTCGAGCGGGTGGTGCCGACATCCGGCGCCCGCGCCGCCGAACTCAGCAAACTTCTGGAGAACACCTACCGCGCCGTCAACATCGCGCTGGTCAACGAACTTAAAATGCTGGCCGACAAAATGGGCCTGGACATCTTTGAAATCGTCCGCGCCGCGGCCACCAAGCCGTTCGGCTTCACCGCCTTCCACCCCGGCCCGGGACTCGGCGGCCACTGCATTCCCATCGACCCGTTCTACCTGTCGTGGAAAGCGCGGCAGCACGGTTTCAACGCGCGCTTCATTCAACTCGCCGGCGAAATCAACACCGCCATGCCAAATTATGTCATGGAAAAAACCACCGCCGCCCTGGAAGCGGCCGGCAAGCCGCTGGCCGGCGCCCGCATTTTGGTGCTCGGCGTGGCCTACAAAAAAAACATTGACGACACCCGCGAGTCGCCGGGGCTGGAAATTATTTCACGACTGCAAAAATCCGGAGCGCGGGTGGACTACAGCGACCCCCATGTGCCGCGCGCGCCGCGCACGCGCAAACACGCGCTCAACCTGCAAAGCATCACCCTCACCGCCGCCGCCGTGGCGCGCTTTGACTGCGCCGTGGTGGTGACCGACCACGATGATTTTGACTGGGAATTGATTAAAAAAAATTCCGCGCTCATCATCGACAGCCGCGGCGTGTTCACGCCGGCGGCCGGAAAAATCGTGCGCGCCTGACCGCGGCCGGCTCAGCCGCCGGCGGCCAGCGTCTCCACCCCGCCCTCACCGCCCAGCATCAGCACATCGGCCGGGCGGCGCGCAAACAAACCGCTGGCGACCACGCCGGCGATGTGGTCAATGGCGCTTTCCATTTTCGCCGGCTCGCTGAGGTCCAGGTTTCTCACATCCAGAATAATGTTGCCGTTGTCGGTGGTAAAACCGTCGCGCAACTGCGGCAGGCCGCCCAGTTTCACCAACTCCCGCGCCGCCAGGCTTTGCGCCATGGGAATCACCTCCACCGCCAGCGGAAAATTTCCCAGGCGGCCGACCAGTTTGCTCCGCTCGGCGATGCATACAAAAACTTTGCTCGCCGCGGCGACAATTTTTTCCCGGGTCAGCGCGCCGCCGCCGCCTTTAATTAAATGCAGATGGCGGGTGGCCTCGTCGGCGCCGTCCACATAAACCGGCAACTCGCCGGCCTGGTTCAACGTCACCACCCGGATGCCGTGGCCGCGCAGCCGTTCGGCGCTGGCCTCCGAACTGGCCACGGCGCCGTCCACCTTTCCCTTGACAGCGGCCAGCGCGTCTATAAAGTGGTTGGCGGTGGAGCCGGTTCCCACGCCCACCACTCCGCCGCCGCCGCGCGAAAGCGTATAATCCAGGGCGGCGCGCGCGGCGGCCTGTTTCATGGCATCGGTGTTCATTGCATCTTCCGCAAAGTCGGCGCGGCCATCTTAAACCACAACGGCGGACGGCACAAAACAAAAAACATGAAAGCGCACAACAACACGCCGCGCAAAAAAGGCGCCGAGTTTCTCAACATTTACGGCCTGCCCGGCGACGGGCTGGTGGCGGAACTTAAGATCGGCGCGCAGCACCAACTCTTTGACCGCCAGGGCCTGCAGCACCGCATCGTCACCGGCAAAAAGCAGGCGGTCGACACCTCCGCCGAGGAAACCGCGCTGGCGCAAATCAACGCCCTGTCGCGGCCGCACAGTTTTATTTAGCGGCATGCCGCGGGGAAACGTCGGCGGCGCGCTTCCGCCTTTGGGCGAAAACGAGATTCATATCTGGTCGGCCGTTGTGGACCGCGGCGATGCGGAACTTGCGCGCCTGCAAAATTTGCTGAGCGCCGCCGAGCGTGAACGCGCCGCGCGCCTGCGCATCCCGCGGCACCGCCGCCGCCACACCGCCGCCCGCGGCTTGCTGCGCGAATTACTCGGCGGCTACTGCGGCATCCCGCCGCAGGCGGTGCGCTTTGGTTTCGGCGGGCGCGGCAAGCCTTTTTCACACGATGCGCCGGAAATTTTTTTCAACGCCAGCGACTCCCGCGAGCATGCGCTGTTTGCATTTTGCAAAAACCGCGAAGTCGGCGTGGACCTGGAAGCGCTGCCGCGCAGGGTCAACCACCTGCGCACCGCCCGCAAAATCTTCACCGCCGGTGAACACCGCGCTTTTTTACAACTCCCGCCGGCGCAACAGCCTGAAACTTTTCTCACCTGCTGGACGCGCAAGGAAGCCTACGGCAAGGCCCGCGGCTGCGGCATTTACTACGCCATGAACCAGGTCGCGCTTTGCGCAAACGGCGGCGCGGAGAAAACCACCGTCGCCGACCACCAGCAGCCGGCGCGGTCGTGGACGCTGCTGCCGCTGGTGTTGAAGGCGAGGGTGACGGCGACGCTGGTGGTTGCGGCAACCGCGGATGACGCGCTGCGGCTCGGGTATTATGACTGGCCCGGCCCGGCGGCTGGGTGATGAAAGACACCGGTGAATCCGTTTCGCGCTTGCTGCGCGTGGTGGCGCGCCTGCGCGACCCGGAAAACGGCTGTCCGTGGGACGCGGCGCAAAATTTCAACAGCATCGTCCCGCACACGCTGGAGGAAGCCTGCGAAGTCGCCGATGCCATTGAGCGCGGCGACCTGGAACAACTGGCCGATGAACTTGGCGACCTCTTGTTTCAAGTGGCGCTCTACGCCCAACTCGGCGCCGAGGAAAACCGCTTTGATTTTGTCCAGGTGGTGGACAATCTTTCCGACAAATTAATCCGCCGCCATCCCCATGTCTTCGCCGGCACCCGCCACCAATCCGGCACCGCTTTGTCCACCGCCTGGGAGGAGCAGAAAAAGCACGAGCGCCAGGAGCGGGCGCGCCGCAACCGCCGGCAGGCGGGCGTTTTGGACGACATTCCCCTCACCCTGCCGGCGCTGGCGCGCGCGGTGAAACTGCAAAAACGCGCGCTCCAATACGGCCGCGCCGGCGGCGACGTGGACAGCGCGCTGGAACGCGTGCGGGCAAACGCCGATGCCCTGCGCGGCGCACAACACGCCGATGCCGGAAAAAACCAGGAGGCGGAGATGCTCCTCGGCCAAATGCTTTTTAACTGCGCGGACGCCGCCCGCCACCTCGGCCTGGACGCCGAGCAGGCGCTGCGCGGCGCCAACCGCCGCTTTGCCGAGTCGGTGGCGGCGCAAACGGAGCACCGGCACCGCCCCGGCGCAAAGAATTAAAACCTCAACTGCGCCGGGCGAAATCTATTTCGGCGGTGACTTCCTCCCACAGCGCATGCACCCGCTTGCGCGAAACCGGGTACGCGGTGCGCAACTCCTGGGCGAAAAGGGAAACGCGCCACTCCTCCAGCATCCAGCGGTAGCGCACAATGAAAGCGCGCTCGGCATCCGACCGCGCGCCGCGCGCAACTTCAAGGTAACGCCGCCAGTAAGGATTGATTTCCCCGGCGCAGCGCCGGTCCTTGTCCCACGAGTTTTGCGCGCGCTGGAGGCGCACCGTCACCGCCTGCAGGTAGCGCGGCAATTGCGCAAGGTTGTCCACCGACGTGCGGCCGGCAAAACCGGCATACACCAGGTGGGCAAGCTGCTCCCGCACTTCGTCGCGCAGCACTTCGCGCCCGCGAAAATCGGTTTGCTCCAGAACGGCGCGGGTTGCGCGGTACTGTTCCAGGGCCGCGGCAACGCGCAACGCAAGTTCGGCGCAGGCCGGGCCCAAGTTTTTTGCGCCTCTTGCGCGCATTTCACCAAATGCTTCGGGCGTGCGCGGCAAATCATCGCCGCATAAAAAAACCTCCCGCAACACCGCCTCGCCCAGGTCGGCAAACAAATCTTCCGCCCGGCCAACGCCGGCATAAAGCAGGGCAAGTTTCTCGCGCTGCGGGAACTGCCGCTGCAGCCGGCGCGCCAGCGAATCCTCAAGCAGAAGCAGCCGCCGCACCGCACCGCGCTGCGCGCTGCGGGCCGCCTGTTCCGTGTCAAACAGGCGCGGCGCAACGCGGTCGCCGCGGTCTTCCAGGGCCGGCCAGGCGGTGACTTCGCGCCCGGCGCGCTGCACGCAAACGGTGCGCGGAATCTCTCCGCTGCGCCACGCGGTCATTTCCTGCGCGCCTTCCCACAGGCCGTCCGCTTCAGCGGCAAAACTTCCGGCGGCCGCGGCGCCGAATTGTTTTTGCAACTCTTCCAGATTTTCGCCGCTACCGACGGTGTTTCCGGCCTCGTCCACCACCGCAAACTTCATTCGCAGGCGAGGGTCCAGTTTTTGCTCATCAAAATCCCCGGCGCTGACGGTGACGCCGCTCAGCCGCCGCAAAATTTCCGCCAGGCGCGCGCAAAGCGGCGACTTGTCCGCGCCCGCCAGTTGCGCCAAGCATTCCCGCGCGCGGTTCGGCGCCGGTCCGAGTTTGCGGCGCAACTCCTTGGGCAGCGAGCGCAGCAGCGCGGTGACTTTTTCCTCAAGCAGGCCCGGCACCAGCGCATCAAAATCGGCGGCGCGCAATTGATTCAACAGCGGCAGCGGCACCCGGGCGGTGAGGCCGTCACCCTCGCGGCCCGGTTCAAAACGGTAGGACAGCGCGATGTCGCCGGCGGCGGTGGCGAGGGTTGCGGGATAATCCCGTGGGCGGAACCGTTTAAACAGTGCGGTGGTGATGTCGGCCGGACTCATGCGCAATTTTTTCCCGGCACCGCGCCAGTCGCGCAAACCCTGTGCAGTGCACACACCGGCCGGCAGGCGCCGGTCATAAAAATTAAACAGCGCATGGTCGCTGACCAGCAGGTCGCGGCGGCGGGCGCGGGTTTCCAGTTCGCGCACCTGGTTTATCAATGCGCGGTTGGCGCGGTGAAACGTGCCGCCATCCGGCAACTTGCCCTCCACCAGCGCGCCGCGGATAAAAATTTCCCGCGCTTCGGCCGGGCGCAGCGCGCCAAAGTCAACACGCCGCCGCGCGCGCAGGGTCAACCCATACAAGGACACGCGCTCGCAGCCCATCACCTTGCCGCGGCCGGCGTCCCAGTACGGCTCCGAAAAATTGCGCGCCACCAATTGCGGTGCGAGTTGCTCCACCCACTGCGGCTTCAGCGGCGCCGCCAGGCGCGCATACAGGCGGCGCGTTTCCACCAACTCCACCGCCATCACCCACTTCGGCGGGCGCGCGAACAACGCCGAACCGGGAAACAGCCGCCAGCGCAAACCGCGCGGCCCCTCGTATTCACCGTCCTCGCCGCGCATGCCGATATTCCCGAACAGCCCGCACAGCAGCGCGCGGTGCAGGGCGTCAGCGTCACCGTCGGCACCGCCGCCGCCGATTTTCATTTCGCGGACCAGGGCGCGCAGTTGGCGGTGCACATCCTGCCACTCGCGCATGCGCCGCCATGAGAGAAAATTTTTCGCGCAAAAAATCCGCGCCTGACGCTCGCTCATGCCGCGGGTGCGGCGGTGGAAGAATTTCCACAGCATGAGCATGGACAGAAAATCCGATGCCGGATCGGTGAACTGTTTGTGCGCGGCCAGCGCCGCATCGCGGTGCTCGTCCACCGTGATGCGCGGGTCGTTTACCGACAGGCCCGCCACCACCGCCAGCGCCGGCTTCAGACAGCCGAGCCCGGCGGCGGCCAGCACCATGCGCGCGGCGCGCGGGTCCAGCGGCAGTTGCGCCATGCGCCTGCCGGTGGGCGTCAGGCCGCCGTCACCGTCCACAGCCTGCAACTCCTGCAGCAGTTTGTAACCGTCGTTGATTTGTTTTTTGTCCGGCGCATCGAGAAAAGGAAACTCCTCCACCGCGCCGAGGCCGCCGGCTTTGAGCCGCAGAATCACACCGGCCAGGGAAGTGCGCAGAATTTCCGGGTCGGTGAACTCGGCGCGCGCGGCGAAATCCTCCTCGCCATACAAACGAAAGCACACGCCGTCCGCAACCCGCCCGCAGCGGCCGGCGCGCTGCCCGGCGGAAGCCCGGGACACGCGCTCCACCGGCAGCCGCTGCAGTTTGCGCCCCGGACTGTAGCGGCTGATGCGCGCCTGGCCGCTGTCAACAACGAAACGAATGCCCGGCACGGTGAGGGAAGTCTCGGCGACATTGGTGGCGAGAATGATGCGGCGTTGTTCACTCCGGCGAAAAACTTTCTGCTGTGCGGCCAGCGGCAGCCGCGCATACAACGGCAGCAACTCCGCACCGCGCGGCCCGTGGCGGGCAAGGTGGTCGCGCGCTTCACGAATCTCACGTTCGCCGGGAAGAAAAACCAGCACATCACCGGCGCCGCTGTCACAGGCCTCGGCGACAACGCCGGCCAAATGATTCAACCGGGAGTCCGGTGACGGCGGCGGGCGGTAGCGCACCTCCACCGGGTACATGCGCCCCGAAACCTCCACCACCGGCGCGCCGTCAAAATGCGCGGCGAAACGGCGCGGGTTGATGGTGGCGGAGGTGATGATTAACTTCAGTTGCGGCCGCGCCGGCAGCAGGCGCTTGAGGCAGCCGAGCAGAAAATCAATGTTAAGCGAGCGCTCGTGGGCCTCGTCAATGATGAGCGCGCCGTAAGCGCCGAGTTGCGGATCCGCTTCCATCTCGCTGAGCAGCACGCCGTCGGTCATCACCTTGATGCGGGTCTGTTCGGAAACCCGCGCCGCAAAACGCACCCGGTATCCGACCAAGCCGCCGAGGGGCGCGCCCAGTTCCTCCGCCACCCGCGCCGCCACCGCCCGCGCCGCAATCCGCCGCGGCTGCGTGTGCCCGATCATCCCCGCCGCCCCGCACCCGGCCGCCAGGCAGAACTTCGCCAACTGCGTGCTCTTCCCGGAGCCGGTCTCCCCGCAAACCACAACCACCTGGTGACGCCGCAACAGGCGGATGATTTCGTCGCGGTGGGCGGTGATGGGGAGGTTTGGGGGAGGGG
>JAPPPZ010000055.1 GCA_028817275.1 Gammaproteobacteria bacterium | reverse complement strand
ACGGAATCGACACCGCCAACCTCCTCACCGGCGAATGGCGGTTCTAAAAGTTAATGCAAACCCGGTTCTTCCCCCGGCGCCGCCAGGGCCGCGACTTGTTCACGGATTTTTTCCGGCTCCGGTTCCGCCATGATTTGCTCCACGGCTTTGGCGAGGGTTTTGATGCTGGTGCGGCGGATGATTCTTTTGATTTCGGGAATCGCCGACGGTTCCATGCTGAAGGCGCGCAGGCCGAGACCGAGCAGCAGGCGGGTGTAGTCCGGGTCGCCGGCCATCTCGCCGCACATGGTGACCGGAATGCCGGCGTCGCGGCCGGCGGTGATGGTGGTGCGGATTAACCGCAGCACCGACGGGTGCAGCGGGTCGTACAGGTAGTTCACCTCGTCGTCCACACGGTCGATGGCGAGGGTGTATTGGATGAGGTCGTTGGTGCCGATGGACAGGAAGTCCAGTTTGCGCGCAAACAGGTCGGCGGTGACGGCGGCGGCCGGCACTTCAATCATGCCGCCGATGCGCATGGCCGGGTCAAAAGCGGCGCCTTCGCGCTGCAACTCGGCGCGCGCCTCGCCCACCAGGGCGAGGATTTGCTCCAACTCGCCGGTGCCGGACATCATGGGAATCATCATCTCCACCGTGCCGTGCGCCGAGGCGCGCAGGATGGCGCGCAGTTGCGGCTTGAACAGCGCCGGCTCGCTCAGGCACAAGCGCACCGCGCGGCGGCCGAGGGCCGGGTTGGTGACGGTGGCGCCGCCCTCGCCGAACAGCACGCGCCCGCCGTCCACCTGTTTGTCGGCGCCGAGGTCCAGGGTGCGGATGGTCACCGGCCGCGCGATGTCGCGCACCACAGCAGTGTAGGCCTGGAACTGCTCCTCCTCGCTGGGCGGCGCGGCGCGGTTCATGAACAAAAACTCGGTGCGGTAGAGTCCGACGCCGGCTGCCGCGGCCTCGCGGGCCGCGGCGATTTCGTCCGGCAGTTCAATGTTGGCCAGCAGCGAAACCGCGGCGCCGTCGGCCGTCACCGACTCGGCGCCGCGCAACGCGGCCAGACTTTTGCGGCGCTCGGCGATGCGCGCCCGGCGCGCGCGGTACTCCTCCACCGTTTTCTCATCCGGCGCGACAATCAGCAAGCCGCGCTTGCCGTCCACCACCAGCAGGTCGCCGTTCTGGATGTAGCGCGCGGCGCCGCGCAGGCCGACAATGGCCGGGATGCCGAGTCCGCGGGCCAGGATGGCGGTGTGGGAAATGGGCCCGCCGAGGTTGGTGGCGAAGGCGGCGACCGGCTTGCTCTTCAGCAGCACGGTGTCGGCCGGGCTGAGGTCGTCGGCGACCACGATGCTGCCGCGGTCGGTGTGCTGCAGGCCGCCGCCGCCGGCGCCTTTTTGCAACTCGCCCTGCACCCGCTCCACCACCTGGCGGATGTCGTTCTTTTTGCCGCGCAGGTAGTCATCCTGCATGGCGTCAAAAGTGCCGGCAAGCCGCGATGCATGAATGTGCAGCGCGTGCCCGGCGTTGGCGCGTTGTTTGCGAATAATTTGCGGCGGTCCATCGCACAGCATGGGGTCGCTCAGCATTAAAAGATGCGCCTCAAGAAAACCCGCCACCTCCGGCGGCGCATCACCGGGAATTTCTTTTTGCAGCCGCGCCAGACTGCCGCGCGCGCGGGCCACGGCATCGTTAAACCGCCGCACTTCCTCCTCCACCGCACCGGCTTTGATGGTGAACTCGGCGACCTCGCCGCCGCCCAGTCCGCTGAGCACGGCGCGGCCGATGGCGATGCCGGAACCGACGCCGACGCCGAACAGGGTGAGCATCAGTCCTCCTCGCCGAAGCGCGCCCGCACCAGCGCCGCCACTTCCCCGGCCGCCTGCGCGGCATCGGGGCCGGCGGCCTCCACCGTGAGTCGCGCGCCCTGCGCCGCGGCCAGCATCATCAGCGCCATGATGCTGCCGGCGTCGGCGCTCTTGCCGCCGCAGTGCACGGTGATGCGGCTGCGGAAGCGCGCGGCGGTGTTGACCACTTTGGCCGCGGCGCGGGTGTGCAGGCCGAGTTTGTTGCACACCTCCACTTGCAGGCGCACCATTTCTCAGCCGCGACTCTCGCCGCACAGGACGGCGTAAAAGTCGTCCGCCGCCGGCGCCGCCATCAACCGCTTGCGAAGATCCGCATCGCTGAACATGCGCGCCAGCGATGCCAGTATTTGCAGGTGCGACTCCGCCGCCTGCTGTGGAATGAGCAGCGCGAATGCCATCACCACCGGCCCCGCGTCCACCGCATCGTAGGGCAGCGGGTTTTTTAATGTGGCGGCCGCGGCCAGCGGCGCGTCCACTTTGGCGCGGCCGTGGGGCAGCGCGATGCCCTCGCCGATGCCGGTGCTGCCCAGCCGTTCACGTTCGGTCAGCACCTTAAATACGTCGTCGCAGTTCAAGCCGCCGCCGGCGCACAGCAGTTTTGCCATTTCCTGCAGCAGGCGTTTTTTGCTGGCCACTTCCAGGCCCAGGGCGATGCGCTGCCCGGTTAAAATTTCGCGCACTTCCACCGCCGGGCCTCAGTAACGAAAGTCATCGCCCAAATACGCATCGCGCACCGCATCGCAGGCGAGAATTTCCTCCGGCGCGCCGCATGCCAGCACGCGGCCTTCGGAAAGCACGTAGGCGCGGTCGCAGATGCTGAGCGTTTCGCGCACGTTGTGGTCGGTGACCAGGATGCCGATGCCGCGGCCGCGCAGGTCGCGGATGATTTGCTGAATGTCGCCGACGGCGATGGGGTCGATGCCGGAAAACGGTTCATCCAGCAGCAGAAACCGCGGCTGCAATGCCAGGGCGCGCGCAATCTCCACCCGCCGCCGCTCGCCGCCGGACAAACTGGCGCCCAGGGTAGCGCGCCGGGCGCTGAGGTTAAAGCGGCCGAGCAGTTCCTCCAGTTGCGCGCGCCGGGCGGCGGCGCCGAGATCCGCGCGGGTTTGCAGCACCGCCATGATGTTGTCCCCGGCGCTGAGTTTGCGGAACACCGACGGCTCCTGCGGCAGGTAGCCGATGCCCAGTTGCGCGCGCTTGTGCATGGGCAAAGTTTTGATGTCGCCGCCGTCCAGGCTGATGTCGCCGCGCTCGGCGCGCGCCAGGCCGACCATTAAATCAAAGGTGGTGGTCTTGCCGGCGCCGTTGGGGCCGAGCAGGCCCACCACTTCGCCGCTGCTGACGGTGAGTGCGACGTCGTTCACGACAGTGCGGCCGCGGTAGGATTTAAACAAACCCTCGGCGCTGAGCGTGGGCGTCATGGCTGCACGGTGGCGCTGGCGCCGCGCACCGTCATGGTGCCGCGGTCCAGGTGGTAGATGATGGTGTCGCCGCGCGTTTCGTCGCCGCCGCGCCGGATGACGGCGGCGCCGCTCATGGTGACGGTGCGGGCGGCCTGGTTGAGTTGGATGGTGGCGCCGGCGCCGTGCACTTCAGGTGCGGAACCGCTGCCTTCGGCGCGGTGGCGGAAACGTGCCGGGTCGCCGGCGGCGGTGGCGGTGGACAAATCGTCGCCGGCGTACACCATGTCCAGCCGCGCGGCGTCGATGCGCAGGCCGCGGTGGCGCACCACCACGTTGCCCTGGTAAACCCGCCGCCCGGCGCGCAGGTCCACTTCGGCTTCATCGGCGGTGATGCGCAGAGCATCGTCAGCGGCGGCGGCGCCGCCGGGAGTGACGGTTGCACCGAGCAAAATGGCCACCGCGGCGGCGGCAATGGTTGCGGTTGCATTAACCGTCATCGCGCACCCGCACCCTGCCGCGCAGTTTGATTTGTTTGCCGTCGGCGGAGATGGCGCCATGGTCGGCGCTGGTTTCGCGCACGGCTTCACCGCCGCGGTGGAACACCAGCCGCGGCCGCTCCAGATGCCCGTCGCCGCGGTCGCGGTAGCGCACCAACCGCGCCGCGCTGAGACGGTACCGCCGGCCGCCAGCGTCGACGCCGTCGGCGCTGAGTTGCGTTATCACAAAGTCAACCGCGCGGCCGTCCACGGTTAATGCCGGCGCCGGCGTCGTCACCTGCACCTCAGAGCCGCCCGGCCGCCACATGGCAAAGGTGAGGATGGCGGCGAGGGCGGCGGCGGCGGTGAGGGTGAGTTTTGTTTTCATGAATCACCACACGCCGGCGCGCAGCAGGTCGTGGGTGTTGAAGGCGCCGGTGACGCGGCCGGCGGCGTCCACCACAAACAAACCGTTGATGGACTCGTCGCGCATGCGCTGGATGATTTCGGCGGCCAGAACATCACCGCCGACGGTGCGCGGGTTGCGCGTCATCACGTCGCCGAGGGGGCAACTGTACACGTCCACGCCGTTGCCCAGGGCGCGGCGCAGATCGCCGTCGGTGAAGATGCCGATGAGTTTGCCGCCCTCGCCGGTGACGCCGACCATGCCGAGCCCGCTGCCGTTCATCACCGGCAGCACGGCGCCGAGTTTGTCGCCGGCTTTGGCCAGCGGCACGGCGTCGCCGGTGTGCATGATGTCGCGCACATACAACAGCAGCCGCCGGCCGAGGGCGCCGCCGGGGTGGGCGCGGGCGAAGTCTTCTGCGTTAAAACCGCGCGCCTTGAATAATGCGACGGCCAATGCATCGCCGAGCGCAAGGGCCGCGGCGGTGCTGGCGGTGGGCGCGAGGTTGAGCGGGCAGGCTTCGCGGGCAACAGAGGCGTCCAGCGCAACGTCGGCGGCGTGCGCCAGGGTGCTGCCGGGGGCGCCGCACAGCGCGATGAGTTTGACGCCCATGCGTTTGACAATGGGCAGCAGCGTCAGCAGTTCCGGCGTCTCGCCGGAGTTGGACAGCGCCAGCACCAGGTCATCGGCGGTAATCATGCCGAGGTCGCCGTGGCCGGCCTCGCCGGGGTGCACAAAGAAAGCCGGGGTGCCGGTGCTGGCCAGGGTGGAGGCGATCTTGCCGCCAATGTGGCCGGATTTGCCCATGCCGGTGACCACCACGCGGCCGGCGGCGGCGGTAATCATGCCGCAGGCGGCGTCGAAAGTTTCATCAATGCGCGGCACCAGCGCGCCGAGGGCTTCGGCCTCAAGGCGAATGACGGTGCGCGCATGTTCCTGATAAGAAGTGCGGTTCATTCAGACGGCAGTATAAACGAGGAAGGCGAGGTAGCACACATATGCGCCGAGCAGAACGCCGCCGGCGCCGGCGCCGATGCCCCGGGTGGCGGTTGCGGCGCCGACTCTGGAGGTGCGCAGGCCGAGAATGGCGAAGAAAAACATGGCCAATGTCATGGCCACCATCACCGGCATGTCGCGCGCCAGGGCCGCCGAGTCGACCGCCGCAGGTGACGCGCCGAGCACGCCGGTGATGCCGATGACGCCGAACATGTTGAAGATGTTGGAGCCGATGATGTTGCCCATGGCGATGTCGCCCTCGCCCTTGACGGCGCCGGCGATGCAGGCGGCGGCCTCGGGCAGCGACGTGCCGATGGCGATGACGGTGAGTCCGATGATGAGTTCGCTGGTGCCGAAGTGGCGCGCCACCATGACCGCGCCCCAAACCAAAGATTCGGAGCCGATGCTGAGCAGCGCCAGGCCGATGAGAATGAAAAGAAGCGCGCGCGGGGTGGTGCAAGTTGCGCCCCCGCCCCCGCCGTCACCGTCACCCTCGCCCTCGCGCATGCCAGTGCGCACCGTCCACACCGTAAACGCCAGCAGCCCCAGCAGCAGCAGTGCGCCGTCCACCGTGGACAGCGCGCCGTCAAACAGCAGCCACCAGGTGAACAGCAGCGCGCCCAACATCACCGTCATCTCGCGCCACAGCAGTTTCGCCTGCACCGTCAGCGCCCGCACCAGCGCGGTGGCGCCGAGCACCATGCCGATGTTGGCGATGTTGGAACCGATGGCGTTGCCCACCGCAAGGTTGCTTTCACCGCGCAGCGCGGCGACGCTGGAAACAAAAAACTCCGGCATGGAAGTGCCGATGGAAACGATGGTGAGGCCGATGAGCAGGCTGGAGACCCGCAAGTTGCGCGCCAGCCCGGATGCGCCGGCAACCAGCCGGTCGGCGCCGACAAAGAGGGCGGCAAAACCGGCGGCAATGGCGAGGGCGGGGAGGAGCATGGCGGGGTTTTATCACAGCGGCGAAAGGCGGGTGATTTTTTTGTGCGGGGCGGTGCGGGAAACGGTTGCGGCCAGCGCGCCGCCTGCGCTCAGGTGGCCGAGGACGATGCGGTTGGTGATGGTGAGCATGAACTCGTTGCGTTTGCGGGCGGTGGCGGCGGTGATGCGGGTTGTGGTTTGGGGGAAAGGGCTGAGCACCAGCAAGCGGTCTTTTTTCATTGCATCGCGCAAAGCCGGGGCAAGGCGCCGGGGCAGGCTGCGGGCGGCGGCGAG
>JAPPPZ010000009.1 GCA_028817275.1 Gammaproteobacteria bacterium | reverse complement strand
GCGTTTGCGGCCGGGGGTTTGCCGCCGCCCTCACCTTCACCTTCCCCCCCCCCCCCCCCCCCGCTTTTTTTGTGCTACAATACTCCGCCGTCGGCATTTTTCAGCCGTTTTCTCTTTCTTTTTTCCAACACAACCCGAGGGGATTTTCAACATGTCAGACAAAACAGTGCTCGCGTCCATCGCCGAGAACAAGGTCAAGTTTGTGGACTTGCGCTTTACCGACACCTACGGCAAGGAGCAGCACATGACTCTGCCGGCCTCGCAGGTGGACAGCGATCTGCTGCACAAGGGCAAGCCCTTTGACGGCTCCTCCATCGCCGGCTGGCGCAGCATTGACAAGTCGGACATGGTGCTGCTGCCCGACACCTATTCCGCCGTTCTGGATCCGTTCACCCAGGAAACCACGCTGCTGCTGCGCTGCGATGTGGTGGAGCCGAATACGCTGAAGGGCTACGAGCGCGACCCCCGGTCCATCGCCCGGCGGGCCGAGGATTTTCTGAAGTCCAGCGGCGTCGCCGACGAGGTGCTGGTGGGGCCCGAGGCCGAGTTCTTTGTTTTTGACGATGTCCGCTGGGGCGTGGACATGCGCGGCGCGTTCTACGAAATCGATTCCGCCGAGGCGCACTGGAACAGCGACAAGGAATACGAGGACGGCAACAAGGGCCACCGCCCGGCGGTGAAGGGCGGCTACTTCCCGGTGCCGCCGGTGGACTCGCTGCACGATGTCCGCTCGGCCATGGCCCTGGCCATGGAGGAGATGGGGCTCACCGTGCAGGCGCACCACCACGAAGTGGCCACCGCCGGCCAGGGCGAGATCGGCGTCCGCTACAACACCCTGGTGCACAAGGCCGACGAAACGCAGATCTACAAATACTGCGTACACAACGTGGCCGCCTCTTTCGGCCTCACCGCCACCTTCATGCCCAAACCCCTGGTCGGCGACAACGGCACCGGCATGCACGTCCACCAGTCGCTGCGCAAGGGCGGCGCCAACCTGTTCAAGGGCGACGGCTACGCCGGCCTGAGCGAGACCGCGCTGCACTACATCGGCGGCCTGTTTAAGCATGCGCGCGCGCTGAACGCGCTGACCAACGCCACCACCAACAGTTACAAGCGCCTGGTGCCGGGCTTTGAGGCGCCGGTGATGCTGGCCTACTCGGCGGTGAACCGCTCGGCCTCGTGCCGCATTCCCTACGACCCGCACCCCGAGGCGCGGCGGGTGGAGGTGCGCTTTCCCGACGCCGCCGGCAACCCCTACCTGAGCTTCACCGCCATGCTGATGGCCGGGCTGGACGGCGTGCTGAACAAAATCCACCCCGGCGACCCGGTGGACAAAAACCTGTACGAACTCAGCCCCTCCGAGCAGCGCCGCATCAAAACCGTCGCCCGCTCCCTGGACGAGGCGCTGGAGGCGCTGGACAACGACCGCGAATTCTTAAAGGCCGGCGACGTCATGAACGACAGCGCCATCGACGCGTACCTTGAGTTGAAGTCGGGGGAGGTGGACCGCCTGCGGCTGGCCACCCACCCGGTGGAGTTTGACATGTACTTCAGCCGCTGACGGTAGCGGTGGCGTTGGCGGTGACGTTGACGTTGAAAGTGCCGGGTCCACTTTGGAAAAAGATGTAAGCCCGCGCCATGTTCAAAATGACCGGGTCGCGGGCGGTGGTGTTCTGGCTGCTGGTGGCGGCGGCCGGGCTGGTTTTTCACCAGGTGTGGAACCGCCAGAGCGCGGCCGACAAGTGGCTTTACCTGTTCGGCCGCGACGCCCGCGACTACGCCGCCGCGCTGTTGCACAGCGACCCGGCCACGGCGGTGCCGTTGCCCGAATCCCTGGCGCAAACGCAAATCATCCGCCGCGCCGACCATGTTTTGTTTCTGGTTTGGGACGACACCGCCCTGGCCTTCACCACCGGCGGCGCGCCGGCGGACGGAAAACCGTGGCAGCGGGTGAAGCCCAACTGGTACGTCCAGGAACCGGCCGCGCCGTAAAACGGTGACCATGGACGCCTACCGCCGCGCCCTCCTCAACAGTTTCACCGCCAGCAACCTCGACCGCTGCGCCGAGCGGCGCGGCGATGACGACTGGCTGGCGGCGCGCCGATGCGATGCCGCGAGTTTGTTCGTGGCG
>JAPPPZ010000044.1 GCA_028817275.1 Gammaproteobacteria bacterium | reverse complement strand
GCAACCAGTCGGCGCGCTCATCCATGGGGGGACTCCGTGCATGGGGGCGGGGAGTGTAGCACAGGGGTGGGGGTTAAAAAAACCGCGCGCCGGTGGGGGCCGGCGGCGGTGGGGGTTGTCAACGTTTAATTTTTTGTTTCTCCCATAAAGCAAGCACGACGTCCATTTGACTATCGTGTGCTTTTGAAATAACAAGTTCCCACAGTTCCTTTGGGCTGTTGTCTTTCAGTTTTGGATTCTCTATTAGTTTGGACACGGCTTTAACGGCGTATCCTTTATTCAACTTTTTGGAGGATTTTTTTAGATACTCACCGGGCGGCACTCCTTTGACCAAGCCCGCCTCACACAGCCCCAAGAATGCCGACCGGGGACATGATTTGTTTTGTGAATTTTCCTTTTCTGTGGATTCTTTTATCGCTTCGTCCCAAGCATCCCCCGGCGATTTGTGTTTTTTATCAGTTAGCAGTTCGGTGGCTTTAACCGCCGCTTGGCCATATTGGTTGTATCGATTAGTCATGATTGCGTCTCATGGTTTGTTGATGACGAGCAAACTATAGCACAGTTGCAGTAAATATTCCGCCGCCGGGGGCTGGCGGCGGTGGAGTTATTCTCCATGATTTACAGACCCTATTATCGCTCCATTTGCCCCCCGATAGATCCATACGCCGTGCTTAACTCCAAACATAATGCCAATCCCTCCTGAGCTGATATCTTTGGCTTTGTAACGTCCCTCCCACGAAGTACCGTCAATCCATCGCTCAATCCAATAACCGTGCCTTGCTCCTTCTTTATAGGGGCCCTTTGTCAAAAGACCGTTTGCCCACTGTTCAACCCAAGGACCATGTTGCTGGTCGTCCTTATAGTGGCCTTCAAGCACACTGCCCTCCTCATCAACCTCAGTCCAATGTCCTTGCTTGAGTCCATTTTCATCCGTGACATTATGGTCAGCCTCGGCCATCGGCAGGGCGAAAGTGAAAGTCACGAGGGCGAAAATGACGGTCAGGGTTTTCATGTCGTTCCTCCGAGTGGTGGAATGGATGACGGCGGGGAGCATAGCACACCCGCAAGCCGGTTTACAAAAATCCACCTGTCAAAGCGGTGGTGCGGGGGGGATTCATGGCGGTTTGAGGGCGCCGCATGGTGGTTTGACCGTCCGGCATGATGGTTTGGGGGGCGGAACTGGTGGTTTGGGGCCCCGGACTGGTGTGTGGAGGGCGGGAAGTGGCGGACTGAGGGCGCCGCATGGTGGTTTGCGGGGCGGAAATGGCGGTGCGACAGGCGGAATTTTCGGTTGGGGGATTGGCGATTTTGGATTTAGATTAAAAAAAATTGCTTTTTAAGGTAATGGTTTGTAAACTGCGCTGGACCCGCTCGCCAGTGGCGGCGAAACAAAGTGTGACTGAAAATGCCGGAATTCGCAGATCAAGAACTGATTCGCCTTATTGAGAAAGGCGAGTCGGATCGTGTTGAGTTCAAGGAGGCGATGACCGGCGATGCCGCCAAGGCAATCAGGAAAGCGATTTGCGCCTTTGCCAATGACTTGCCCGGCCATGGACAGCCCGGTGTCGTTTTCGTGGGAGTCAAAGATGACGGGACTATCAGCGGCCTGCAGGTCACGGATCAGTTGCTGTTGCAGTTGGCGGATATGAAAACCGACGGTAATATTGTGCCGCCGCCATCTCTGACCGTGGAAAAACGCACACTGCAGGGAAAGGATGTTGCGGTGGTCACTGTGCAGCCGTCCAACTCGCCGCCGGTTCGTTTCAAGGGCGTGGTCCATATTCGTACCGGTTCGCGACAGGATACCGCCACGGCTCAGGATGAAGTGCGCCTGCGTGAAAAGCGGGTTCATGGAGACCGGCCATTTGATTTGCAGCCAATCCCCACGGCGGGTTTGACTGACCTTAACTTGGCTCAGTTTGAAAATGAGTATCTGGCCAAGGCTGTCTCCGCTGAAGTCCGGGCCGCCAACGATCGGAATATTGAAGAGCGGTTGGCTGCAACAAAGATGGTTCATGCCGCCGCCAACCCGGTGGCGACGGTGCTGGGCGTCCTCACCATTGGAAATAATCCGCAGGATTTTCTGCCGGGAGCCTGGGTACAGTTCCTTAAGATTGACAGCGACAGATACGATGATAACGCCATCGTTGACGACGTGGTTATCAGCGGCGCAATTTCGGACCTTTTGCGCGGCGTGGATGAAAAACTAAATTCTCATAATCGCGTGACGGTGGAATTTGCCGCACGCGATATCGAGCAACGGACGGAGTTGTATCCTGCGGAGGCGCTGCGGCAAATTGTGCGGAATGCGGTTATGCACCGAACTTACGAGGGCACCAACTCGCCGGTTCGCATTACATGGTATCAAAACCACATTGAGGTGCTGAGCCCGGGCGGCCCTTATGGGATGGTAAATGCGAATAATTTCGGCCAGCCGAACGTTACCGATTACCGCAACCCCAATCTGGCGGAAGCGATGCGGACGTTGGGCTATGTTCAGCGTTTTGGCATGGGGATTTTGATAGCCAATCGGCAATTGAAAGAGGCCGGGCATCCGAAACTTGAATTCGACCTTTCTTCTGGTAATTTTGTGCTGGTCAAGATCAAGGCCAGGCAAAATTCCGGGGGAGTAAAATCATGACGGTTCCCGTTCTGACATTTTTCAACAACAAGGGCGGCGTTGGTAAAACTTCGCTGGTCTATCATCTGGCGTGGATGCTGTCCGACCTCGGCCATCGGGTGCTGGCATGCGATCTTGACCCGCAGGCCAATCTCACCGCCGCGTTTTTGAGTGAGGAGAGTTTGGAAGAGATATGGAGCAATGGCGCCGGTGCGGGTGGACAAACCATCATGCAGTGTATTGCGCCCTTGACGGGAGTCAGCGATATCCAGTCTCCCGCAATTGTGGAAATCTCTTCCGGGCTGGCTTTGGTCCCCGGCGATTTGGCGCTCGCCGGCTTTGAGGAAACCTTGTCTGATGAATGGCCGAATGCGCTGCGTTCCACAAATCTGCATCGTCCTTTCAGGGTCCTGACCGCGTTCTCCACCGTGATACAAGACGGCGCAAAGCAAACGGATGCCTCCATCGTGCTGGTCGATGTCGGCCCCAACCTCGGCGCCATCAATCGTTCCGCCATGATTGCAACCGACTTTATTGTCGTGCCACTGGCGGCCGACTTGTTCTCGCTTCAGGGTCTGCGCAACCTTGGCCCGACTTTGGAACAGTGGAGGAAAGATTGGAAGACACGAAAAGATCATTGGAAGCAACCTGAATTTCCGTTGCCTGCCGGCGGCATGCAACCCATCGGCTATGTGGTGCAACAGCACATTGAACGCCTGGACCGTCCGGTCAAAGCATATGTCAAATGGGTAAATCGGATGCCGAAAGAATATGCCCGCAACCTTCTGGGAAATAAGGAAGGCCCTTACGCCAAAACGCCGGCGCAAGATAAGGAAAACGCTTTGGCTACCGCCAAGCACTACCGTAGCCTGGTGCCCATGGCGCAGGAAGCCCGCAAACCTATTTTCCACCTTAGAGCCGCCGATGGGGCAATCGGCGGTCACGCGTCGGCGGCTATCAGCGCCGGCCATGACTTCAAAGTTTTGGCTGAGAAAATAGTGGAAAGGGTTAAAAAAGAAATGCCGAATGCAAAATTCGGCAGCGCGACTTGACCGCCCGGCCTCAGCGTCGGTTCAGCGGAAAGGCAAGCCAAACCAGCGCAAGAATCTGGCACAAAATAATCACGCCGAATGCAGTCTGGTGCGCTGCTTCGGGGTAGATGCCTTGTGCGTCGGGGCGCCATAATTCGATTACCGCGCCAACGCCGGACTGCATGACAAAGCCGGCCAGGGTGGCCAGCAAGTTGAGCAAACTGCAGGCGCGGCCGACCAAATTGGCCGGGACGGCGCGGGAGATTAGCGCGTAGGCGAACAGGACGCCGACGACGAACAGGCCGACGCCGCCCCACAAAACCATGGTGAAGCCGCCGGGGTTTGCCCAGATGACGCATTGCACGGCAATGAAAAGAAAGCATGCGCCGGCCATGGATTTTTCCGCGCTGTAACCGCCGCGCGCCAGGCGGTCGGCGGTGAAGCCCAGAATTAAATTGCCCGCCACCACGCAAACGGCGAACAGCAAAAGGCAGGCGGCCACGGTGGTCGCATCGAGACGGTTGACTTCGCGCAGCCACACGCCGGCCCATAAACCCTGGTAGGACAGCCAAACCCCCTGGCCGAGAATGGACATGGGCGCGAGGCGAATGAAGACGGGGTGGGTGATGACTTGTTTGTAGCCGCGCAATTGCGCGACGAAGCCGGACGGGGCGCGTTGTTTTGTATCAGGATGTTCCGGCGCGATGAACCATAAAACCGCCGCGACCAACACGGTGATGACCGCCAGGCCGAGGAACATCGCATTCCATGTGACTTGTTCCAGCAGAAGTTGCGCCGGCAAAGTTGAGAACAGAGCGCCCAAACCGGCGAAGCCGATAATCGCGCCGTTGGCCAGCACCAACCGCTCCGGCGGCCACCACTGGCTGTTGACCATGAACGCCGCCGTCCAACACCCGGCCATGCCGATGCCGATGAGAAACCGTCCAATCAGCAACCAGCCCTCACCGAGCGAGAACAACGCCGCCCCCAGCGCGCCCACCAGCAATAGGCATGTCACGGTGCGGCGCGCGCCAAAGCGGTCAAGCCAGATGCCGGTGAACACCTGCGCGCCGGCGATGGCCACCAGAAACAAACTGGTCATCAGCCCGAGGTACTCCAGGCTCAATCCGAGTTCATCACGAATGACCGGGCCGGCGATGGCGTTGATGTTGCGGTATAACTCGGAGAGCAGATACGCAACCATGAAAGGAATGAAGACGCAGGCGATGATGGAAATTGTTGAGCGTGGTTTCATGCGGTGCGTCCGAGTCGAGAATAGCACGGAGGACATGCGGGAACGGTGGTTGCAGGGGCCGGAATGGTGGTTGCACCTCTGGAAACGGTGACATCGCCGCTGTGTTTTATTCGCCAGCCGGGAAACGTGTTATCATCAACCCTCACCCAGGCAAACCATCCCATGCAACTCGCCCGGCAACTGGAACGACTTGGCACTGAGACCGCGTTTGCGGTCTCGGATATGGCGGCGGCGTGGGCGGCGGGGGGGAATCGCGTGTTTGCGTTTCATCTCGGCGACATTAAGTTGCCGACGCCGCGGCCGATTGTGGAGGCGGCGGCGCGCGCCATGGACGGCGGTTATTCCGGCTACTGCCCGGGCCCCGGTGTGCCGTTGTTGCGCGAACAGTTGGCGCGCGTTCTCGGCGCCGAGCGCGGCATGGAATACGCGGCGGAGAACATCTCGGTGCAGCCGGGCGGCAAGCCGGTGATTGGCAAGTTTTTGGCGAGCGTGATGAATCCCGGCGATGAGGTGCTGTATCCGGTGCCGGGTTTTCCCATTTACCGTTCGCAAATCGATTATCAAGGCGGCGTCGGCGTGCCGTATCACTACCGGCCGAACGCGGACGGTTTTGCATTGGACTTGGACGAACTGCGCGATGCCGTCACGCCGAAAACGCGCGCGCTGATTTACAACAACCACCACAATCCGACCGGCGCGTCCGCAAGCGATGACGAAATCGCCGCGGTGGCCGCGGTGGCCGCGAAGCATGATTTATGGGTGCTGGCCGACGAAGCGTATTCCAACATTCGTTTTGACGACTCGCCGTTGCGCAGCATCGCGCAGTTGCCGGGCATGCGCGAGCGCACGGTGATTTTGTTCACTTGCTCGAAACAGTTTGCGATGACCGGCTGGCGGTTGGGCGCGGCGGTCGGCGATGCGAAAATCATCGCCGCGATTTCCAAGTTCAACACCAACATCGAATCATGCACCGCGCATTTTTTGCAGCAGGCGGTGGGTGAAGTGCTGCGCGAGGCCGGTGATGATTTGCCGGCGTTGATTGCGCCGTTGGTCGACGCGCTGCGGGAACGCCGCGACGCGTTGACCGATGCGTTGAACGGCATCGACGGCGTTCATGTCACCGCGCCGCCGAGCGCGTTTTATAGTTACGCCGGCATCGACGCCATCTTGCGCCGCAAAAATTTGCCCGACGCCGATGCGCTGATGCGCGCCAGTTTGCATGAGACCGGCTTGTCGTTCTGCACCGGCGCGCATTTTGGCGAAGCGCCGGACACGCGCCATATTCGTTTTGCGTTCAGCAGCGTCAGCGTCGATGACATCCGCGAGAGTATGGCGGGGTGGAAACGGTGGGTTGAGGCACGGTGATGATCAATTTGTGTTACAGTGGCGGCAACTCAGACATATGATCATGTGTTACCGCAAATGAAATCTGCCGGCAGAAAAATACCCGCCGGCCGCGGCCCGGCTGACAGGCATGCCGTAACCGGCATGCGACAGCGGGCGGTGGGAAAACGACTCAACTGCAAATTTTTGACAGGCGCGTCCCATCCTGAATCGAGCGAGGCGAAAGTGTTTGACCTGGCGTTGGTTTCGCTGGTGAAGCCGGCGCGGGGGGCAACCGTGTTTCCCGGCGGCGCAATCCCGCCATCGCGCCTGCCGTGGTATGCAATCAACGACAAATCCCCGCAAGACCAGTTTTATACCAAGCGAGAAGTGGCGCGCCATTGCCTGCGGGTGTTTCGCAAAACCGCCAAACAAAACGGTTACGACCTGCGCCACCACACTTTCATTGAGCCGTCGGCGGGCGAGGGATGTTTTGCGGGGTTGCTGCCGCTGAAACGACGGGTCGCACTGGATATTGATCCGCAGGGAGCGGGAATTTGCCAAGCCGACTTTCTCAAATGGACGCCGCCCAAAGGAAAATACGCTGTCATTGGCAATCCGCCTTTCGGGCACCGCGGTGCGGTCGCGCTTGCATTCATCAATCGCGCCGCATTGTTCGCCGACATCGTGGGTTTCATTTTGCCGATGACTTTTGCCAGCAACGGCAAGGGCGGTGCAATGACGCGGGTGAAAGGATTGTGTTTGTTGCATAGCGAGGAGTTGCCGCCAGACTCGTTTTACAGCACCGCCGGCGAGTGCGGCATCAATACGGTGTTTCAGGTGTGGGGTTCGCGCAATTTGCAAGCCGCACCGCCGCCGCCCACCTGCGATAAGTTCGTCCAGATTCTCACCGTCTGCACCAACCCAAGCCGCAGATGCGGAACACACCGCATGCACGAATACGATTACTTTTTGCAATGCACTTTCTACGAAAACCGGCCGCCAAAGGTGGTGCGGGATTTTGCCGATGTGAAATACGGCTCCGGCTACGGCGTGATTATCAAAAAACGCAAGCGCGAAATTGAACGCGCCCTGCGCAATGCAGACTGGTTGGCGCACTCATCAAAAGCGACAAACCACTGCCGGCACATCAGAATGCAGCACATTCGCGACGCGCTGGCCGGTGAGGGTTATTGTGACAATGGCATCTGAGAGTCACGACACACTGCACCACTTGCTTTAAGCCATGGCATTGCTCCACATCCGCATCCATCCCGACCCGTGCCTGCGCGTGGCCGCGTCCGCGGTGGGCGAGGTGGATGCCGAAGTGCGGCGGCTGGTGGACGACATGGCCGAGACCATGTATGCGGCGCCGGGGATCGGGCTGGCGGCGGTGCAGGTGGACGTGCCGTTGCGGGTGGCGGTGGTGGATGTGTCGGAGGAGCGCGACCGGCTGCTGGTGTTGATTAATCCGGAGATTGTTTCGGCGGCGGGAAGCGTGCAGGCGGAGGAGGGGTGTTTGTCATTGCCGGGTTTGTTCGCCGAAGTGACGCGCCGGGAAACTTTGCATGTGCGGGCCATAAACCGCGCCGGGGAAAAATTTGAATTGCACGCGGACGGCTTGCTTGCGGTTTGCATCCAGCACGAGATAGACCACCTGAACGGAAAATTATTCACCGACCGTCTGTCGCGGTTGAAACGGGAACGAATACTGGACAAGTGGCACAAAGAACGCGCCGCCGCCCGGGTCCCCGGCGGCGGTGAGGCCCATGGGGAAGCCGGTAACGGCGACAGTGGACGCGATGGCAAAACCCTGTGAGATGAAAATGAACGTGGTCTTCGCCGGCACGCCGGATTTCGGCGCCGCCATTCTCTCCGCGCTGATTGACGCCGGCGCCTCGGCGCCGCGCATCGCCGGGGTGTACACCGCGCCCGACCGACCGGCCGGGCGCGGGCGCAAGTTGCGCGCCCCGGCGGTCAAAACCGTCGCCGCCGCCCATCAACTGCCGCTGCGCCAGCCGGCCGCCCTCACCGCTGCCGATGCGGTCAACCTCAAAGCGCTGGCGCCGGATCTCTTAATCACCGCCGCCTACGGCCTGCGCCTGCCACGGGCGGTGCTGGCGGCGCCGCGGCTGGGCTGCGTCAATGTGCACCCGTCGCTGCTGCCGCGCTGGCGCGGGGCGGCGCCGGTGGCGCGCGCGGTGGAGGCCGGCGATGCGCAGAGCGGCGTGACGCTGATGCTGATGAACGAAGGGCTGGACCGCGGCGATGTGCTGGCGGCCCGCGCCGTCGACATCGGCGCCGGGGAAACCGCCGGTGAACTCGGCGCGCGGCTGGCGGCGGTGGGCGGCGCGCTTTTGGTGGACGCGCTGCCGCAACTCCCGCAACTGCTCGCCGCCCGCACCGCGCAGGACGATGCGCGCGCCACTTACGCCGCCAAAGTGACTGATCTTGAGGCGCGCATCGACTGGCGCGCGCCGGCGGCGGTGATTGCGCGGCGGGTGCGGGCGTTCAACCCGGCGCCCGGCGCGTGGACTGAATGGCGCGGCACCCGAATCAAAATTCACCGCGCCCGCGCCGCCGGGGGTGAGGGTGAAGCCGGCGCCGCGCCGGGAACGGTGGCCGCTGCCGGGGGTGATGTTTTGCGCATCAAAGGCGGTGACGGCGCCGTGGACATTCTGGCCCTGCAGCGCAGCGGCGGGCGCGTGATGGGCGCGGCCGAATTCATGCGCGGCGCGCAACTGCGGCCGGGGCAGCAACTGCAATGAACAAACCACAACCAGCGGGAGAACAACCGTGACTGACAAACCCGAAGAAAAAACCAAAGCTGAGGCCAGGCCTGGGACCAAGCCCCGGGAAAAACCGTTGTCGCCGCGCGCCGCCGCCGCCCGGGCGGTGCGGGCGGTGACCATGGACAAGCGCTCGCTGGACGCCGCGCTGGCCGAAATTCTGCCGTTGGTGACGCCCAAGGACCGCAGCCTGGCGCAGGAGCTCAGTTACGGCACCCTGCGCCACCACGGCCATCTGTTCGCCATCGCCCGCGCGCTGCTGTGGAAGCCGCTGGAGTACCAGGACCGCATCGTATTTTGCCTGCTGCTGGTGGGCCTGTACCAGTTGGAATACACACGCATCCCCGACCACGCCGTGATGCACCCGACGGTGGAGGCGGTGCACGACCTGGGGCGGCCGCGCAGCGGGCCGCTGACCAACGCCGTCCTGCGCAACTGGCGGCGCAAGCGCGAGGAGGTGCTGCGCGCCATCGCCGCCGATGTGGGGCCCGACTTCCGCTTCGCCTTCCCGCCGTGGATGCTCAAGCGGCTGCGCAGCCACTGGCCCAAGCACTGGGAAAGCATTGTCCGCTACAGCAACGAACGGCCGCCGCTGTGCATGCGGGTGAACCGCCTGCGGTGGACGCGCGACGACTGCCTGGGCCATTTCCGCAAGCAGAACTTTGACGCCAACCCCACCGCCGCCGAGGACGGCATCGTGCTCGGCCGCCGCACCGTCAGCAAGGTGCGCGATGCCATCGCCGAAGGCCGCATGGCGGTGCAGGACACCAGCGCCCAACTGGCCGCCGCCCTGCTGGCGCCCAAAGACGGCGAGGCGGTGTTGGACGCCTGCGCCGCGCCCGGCGGCAAGACCGTCCACATTTTGGAAATGGCGCCGAAAGCCAAGGTCACCGCTGCCGACCTCAGCCTGTTCCGCCTGTTCAAGGTCAAGCACGCGCTGGAGCTGCGCAAATTGAAGGCCGCGCTGCTCGCCGCCGATGCCGCCGAGTTGGGCTACTGGTGGCCGGGCAAATTTGATGCGGTGCTGCTGGACTCGCCGTGCAGCGGCTTCGGCGTCTTGAACCGCCACCCCGACATCAAGCACTTGCGGCGCGAATCCGACATCCCGGAATATGCGAAACTACAGCAGACCCTGTTGCGCTCGCTGTGGTGCCTGGTCGCCCCGGGCGGACGGCTGCTGTACGTGACCTGTTCCGTCCTGCCCGAGGAAAACAACCTGCAAATCAAGCGCTTCCTGAGGCTCGTCCATGACGCAAGCATTGAAGATCCCGGCGACGACTACGGCATCGACACCGGCCACGGCCGCCAGCGGCTGCCCGGTGTGCATGGCGGCGACGGCTTCTTTTACGCGCTGCTGCGCAAGGCTGGCGGCGGTGATGGTGACGGCGGCGGTGGCAGCGGGGGTGATGCCGGCGCCGGCGGCGGCGCGTGATTTTCGCATCGTTGACGTAGCGGCGGCGGCGGACGGGGCGGCGGTTGACTTCCGCGCCGTGCTGGAACTGCCGTTCAGCGAGGAGGCGGCGGAGGCGGTGGACAAGGGCATCGCCGTCACCCTCGGCCTGAACATCAATCTGCTGCGCGAGCGCGAATGGTGGTGGGACAAGGGCCTCGGCGAGTGGCAAGTGCGCGCCGAGGTGCGCCGCCACCGCCCGTCCGGGCGTTACCTGTTGCGCGTGGATGGCCCCGGCGGGGGCGGAAGTGGTGGTTTGACCTCCGGAAACGGTGGTTTGGACTCCGGAAATGGTGAACCCGCCGGCGATGGCCGGAGTTTCCCCTCCCTGGATGCCGCTTTGGAGCATCTGGGCCGTGGCCTGGGCGCGCGGCTGCCGCTGGCGGAATCGCTGCAGTTGCGCAGCGAGCGTTACCGGCTGAAGGTGAAGGCGGTGGTGCTGTTTGACATGCTGCCGGCGCCGCTGCGGCTGTGGGCGTACGTGGCGCCGTCGTGGCGCATGGCCAGCCGCGCCACCAGTTGGCCGCTGGCGCCGTGACCCCGGCGCGCATCCTGCTGGCGCTGGTGCCGGCGGCGCTGCTGGCGGCGCTGGTCATGCTGGCGCTGGCGGCACTGCACTCGCCGGCGCTGATTCGGTACTACCCGGTCCTGCTGGCGCTTAACATCGCCGGCATCGCGCTGCTTTCGGGGGTGATGGTGTACGGCGCGTGGCGGCTGGCGCTGCACCTGCGCGCGCGGCGGCCGGGGGCGCGGCTGACCCTGCGCATGCTCGCCGCTTTCGGCGCGCTGGCGCTGGCGCCGCTGGTGGTGGTGTATTTTTTCTCGGTACAGTTTGTGAACCGGGGGATTGACAGTTGGTTTGATGTCCGCATTGAGGAGGCGCTGAACAAGGCCTCGCTGCTGCGGCGCAACACGCTGGAGGCATTGCGCCGCGACCTGGTGGAGCAGGCCGCCGCCGATGCCGCCGCGCTGGCGCAGACGCCGCTGTCGCCGGACGCGGCCACCGTGCGCCTGTTGGACGACCTGCGGCGCGCCGGCGACTACGAGGAACTGGCGGTGTTCACCCCCGGCGGCGACGTGGTGGCGGCCAGCGGCGCGCGCGGGGGTGCGCTGATTCCGCTGGCGCCGGCCTCGGCCGTGCTGGCCACCCTGGGCGGCGGCGGGCGCGGCCACGCCGAACTTGAGCCGGGCGATGCCGGCGGTTTGCAGTGGCGGGTGGCGGTCACCGTGAACCAGGCCCTGGACGCCTCGCCGGCGGCGGCGTTGTACGTGCTGCAGGCGGTGAAGGTGCTGCCGCTGCGTTACGCCACCCTCGGCGCCAGCATCCAGACCGCGCTGGCCGAATATGAGCGGCTGGTGTTCCTGCGCCGGCCGCTGAAATTCAGTTTCGTGGTGACGCTGACGGTGATTACGCTGATGACGGTGCTGCTGGCGGCGTGGCTGGCGCTGATGTTTGCGCGCCGCCTGGCCGCGCCGCTGGGCCAACTGGCCACCGGCCAGCGCGCCGTGGCCAAGGGCGACTACCGCACCCGCCTGACCGTCACCAGCGGCGATGACCTGGGCGCGCTGGTGCAGTCGTTCAACGAGATGACCGGGCAGTTGCGGCAGGCGCAAAACCAGGCCGAGCAAAGCCGGCGCGAGTCGGAAATGCAGCGCACCTACCTTGAGACGGTGATGGCGCACCTGTCATCGGCGGTGCTGGTGCTGGACCGCGACTTTAATGTGCACACTTGCAACAAAGCGGCGCGCGCCATGCTGCCCCTGGGGCCGACCCGCCAGGGCCGCGCGCTGGGCGCGCTGGTGGCCGATGAGCCGCACCTTGCGCCGCTGGCCGAGGCCATCACCGCCCCCGGGCGCGATGCGGAATGGCAGAGCGAGGTGACCCTGGCCGGCGGCGGCGGGCGGCGGGTGCTGATTTGCCGCTGCACCCGGCTGCCGCCGGAGAGCGGGCTGCCGGGCGGTTATGTGGCGGTGCTGGATGATGTCACCGACCTCATCCGCAGCCAGCGCGACGCCGCCTGGGGCGAGGTGGCGCGGCGGCTGGCGCACGAAATTAAAAACCCGCTGACGCCCATCCGCTTGTCCGCCGAGCGCATGCGCCAGAAGTTTCTGCCGCAACTGGAGGAGCCCGGGCGCGGCGCCATGGACCGCGCCACCCGCACCATCGTCCAGCAGGTGGAATCCATGAAGCGCATGGTGGACGCGTTTTCCGGCTACGCGCAGCCCATGCGCATGCAGACCGCGCCGGTGGACTTGAACCAGTTAATCAAGGATGTGATGGCGCTGCACGAGCCGCCGGCCGGCAAAATTAAAACGGCGCTGGAACTGGACCCGGACTTGCCGCGCCCGGAAGTGGACCCGGGGCGCATGCGGCAGGTGTTTAACAACCTGATGATTAACGCGCTGGACGCCCTCGGCGGCCGTGACCGGGCGGCGGTGACGGTGCGCACCGGGGTGGTGCGGCGCGGCGGCGCCGAATACGTCGAAGCGCTGGTGCACGACAACGGCCCGGGTTTTCCGGCGGAGATTTTGGACCGCCTGTTTGAGCCGTACGTCACCACCAAAGACAAGGGCACCGGCCTGGGCCTGGCCATCGTCAAGCGCATCGTGGAGGAGCACGACGGCGTGATTGCCGCCGAAAATCCGCCGGCCGGCGGCGCGCTGATCCGCATCCTGCTGCCGCTGCGCTGAGTCCCGGGACGGTCGCCGCCGGCGACGGTGTTACCATCACCGCCATGCCCGCGCCGGTTGCCACCGCTGATTTCATCGCCGCCATGCGGCGGACGGTGGCGGCGGTGAGCGTGGTGACCACCGACGGCGCCGCCGGGCGGTTCGGGGTGACGGTCAGCGCGGTGAGTTCGGTTTCCGCCGAGCCGCCGATGATGCTGTGCTGCATTCACCACCTCAGCCCGGCGTGCGCGCCGCTGGAGAAGAACGGCGTGTTCTGCGTCAACCTGCTGAGTGAAAAACAAAGCGAAGTGTCGCGGGTTTTTGCCGGGCAGTCGGCGGCGCCGGGCGAGTACGGCAAGTTTGACTGCGCCGAGTGGGGCGTGCTGGTGACCGGCGCGCCGGTGCTAGTCGAGATGCTGTCGGCTTTTGACTGCACACTGGTGGGCCGCCACGACTACGGCACCCACGCGCTGTTCGTCGGCCGCGTGGAAGCGGTGCGCGAGGGCGCCGGCATGCCGCTGTTATACGGCCGCCGGTCCTACGGCAAGCCGGAACTGTGGTTCTGAGGCGGCGCCCGTTACAGTAAACTTTGCGCGCGCAGCCAGGCGCCGAGTTCGGCCAGCGCCGGCGTGGACTCCACCGTCTCGCGCAGCAGGCGCGCCACGCGCGGAATGTGGCGCAGGTAAACCGGCTTGCCATCGCGGCGGTGAAGGCGGGTGAAAATGCCCAGCACTTTGCAGTGCCGCTGCGCCGCCAGCAGCGTGCAGGCAAGGCGAAACTTTTCCTGGTCCACGCCGCCGCGCAACTTGAAATACAGCCGCATCATCGCCTCGGCAAAGTCCCGCTCCATGTCGCGGCGCGCATCCTCCAGCAGCGATATTAAATCGTAAGCCGGGCTGCCAATCACGGCGTCCTGAAAATCCAGCAGCCCGCATTGTTCAAGCGCAGTGCCGCCGGGCAGCCGCACCAGGTTGTCCACATGAAAATCACGCAGCACTAAAGTCGGTTTCTGTTCCGGCATCGCGGCAAAAATCCCGCGCCAGATTTGCGCGTACTCGTTGCGCTTTGCCGCCGCAATTTTTTTTCCATGCGCCGCCGCGTAATACCAGTCGGCAAGCAGCAGCGCCTCGTCCAACAGCATCTCACCGCTGTAGACCGGCGCCGCCACCGCCGCCGCCTGCGGATGACGGTGCAGATGCGCCAGCACCTCCACCGCCATTGCGTAACACTGCCGCTCGGTTTCACCGCCGGCAGCGGCGAGAATGCGGGTGAAGGTTTGGTCGCCGAAATCTTCCAGCAGCGCAAAACCCCCGCCCTCATCCACCGCCTTCACCTGCGGCGCGCGCAAACCGAGGCCGCACAAGTGCCGCGCCACGGTTACAAACTGCGCCACATTTTCATGGCGCGGCGGCGCGTCCATCAGCACCAGCGTTTGCGGCCGCGCATGCACGCGAAAATAACGTCGAAACGACGCATCCGCCGCCAGCGGCGTGACTTCCACCGTCGCCAGGCCATGGCCGGCGAGAAATCGATTCTGCGCGCTTTGCCGTGCACTCATCGCGCGCCATTGTCGGCAAAGCCCCGGCGGCGCGCAACAAAAACTTGCGCGGCGGTTAACACTGTGCTACATATCGCGCCATGAAATTAGTTCGCTTCGGCAAACCCGGCGCCGAGCGCGCGGGAATGGTTGACGCTGATGGCGCGGTGCGCGACGTGTCGCGCATCACCCATGACTGGAACGCGCAATCGCTCAGCGACGGCTCACTGCAAAAAGTGGCCGCCGCCGATGCCGCCGGCTTTCCCCCGGCCCCGGACGGCGCGCGGCTCGGCGCACCGGTGGCGGCGCCCGGCAAACTCATCATCATCGGCCTCAACTACGCCGCCCACGCCGCCGAAACCAACGCCGCCGCGCCGCAGCAGCCAATCGTCGTGCTCATCTCGCCGCAGGCATTGTGCGGCCCCAACGACGACATCATCCTGCCGCCCGGCAGCGCAAAAAGCGACTGGGAAGTGGAACTCGCCGTGGTCATGGGCCGCAGCGCAAACAACGTGGCCGAAGCCGCCGCGCTCAGCCACGTCGCCGGCTACGCCATCGCCAACGATGTTTCGGAACGCGAAGTGCAGTTACAAGGCGCCGGCCAGTGGGGCATGGGAAAAAGTTTTCCCACTTTCGCGCCCCTCGGCCCGTGGCTGGTCACCGCCGACGAAATCCCCGACCCGCAAAACCTCGCCCTCACCCTGCAACTGAACGGCAAAGTCCGCCAGCACGGCCACACCTCCGACATGATTTTCACCGTCGCCCAACTCATCAGTTACATCTCCACCATCACCCCGCTGCTCCCCGGCGACACCATCTGCACCGGCACCCCGCCGGGCGTCGGCATGGGACAAAAGCCGCCGGAGTTCCTGCGCGCCGGGGATGAGTTGCGGCTGACGGTGGAGGGGCTGGGGGAGCAGCGGTGCGGGGTGGTGGGCGGGTGAGGGCCAAGCCCGTCACGGAGCACTGTGTTTCATGAAACAACAGTCAGCAAAATCACGCTACGGCACTTTGTGGAGTCGGGATGAATTAATTCTGGCTTTTGATTTGTATTGCCGGATTTCTTTTCAGAAAACAAACAACCGCAATCCTCTTGTCAGGGAATTGGCGAAATTTTTGGGCCGCACCCCCAGTTCGGTTGCAAGAAAATTAGGAAATTTTTGCGCGCTGGACCCAAACCTGCGCAAGGCGGGGATAAAAGGATTAATTAACGCCAGCAAAATGGACCGGGAAATATGGGACGCATTCCATGCCGATTGGAACACTTTGGTGTGGGAGGCTGGCCGGCTGAGAAAAAGCCGCTCTTTGGCAGCGGATGAAACCCGGATTAAAACACCTTCGGGCGATTCAGAAACGCTGCGGCTGACGAAACAAAGGGTGCACCAAACCTTTTTCCGCGAAACCATTCTGAGCAATTACCAGTCAACCTGCTGTGTTTCAGGCCTGGCAATTCCAGAATGCTTAAATGCTATTCATATTGTCCCGTGGAGTGACAGTAAAGAATTTCGCACCGACCCGACCAACGGACTGTGTCTCAGCGCGACTTTCCACTGCCTGTTTGACACCGGGCTTATGACCGTCAACAAGGATTTAACCATTCTTTTTGCGCCTCGTGTCATTCAACATAATAATTCAGTAACAAGAAAGTTACTGGAACATTACAACGGGCGGCCAATTAAAAAGCCCCTGCGCTTTCTGCCAAACCAAAATCGTTTGCAGTGGCACCGGGAAAACAAGTTTAAGGCATAAGAAAAAGTGTGCGCCGGAGGGGCGCGTCTCTCACTCCACCCCCTCCGGCAAAACCGCCTCGCGCTTGGCGATAAACGCCCGCAATTCTTCCTCCACCGCCGGGTCCATCGGCGGCGCTT
>JAPPPZ010000078.1 GCA_028817275.1 Gammaproteobacteria bacterium | reverse complement strand
CCGCGCTTGGACGGGGTTTTTCGGTTTTGTTGAACTGCCATGGGGGGGATTGTAGGGGGGATGGGGGTGAGGGTCAAGGGTTGGGTGGTGGCGGGGGAGAAGCCGCCGCCGAGCGGAGGCGGACTCGGCGGCGACGGGATTATTCTACTTCTTCCCCGTTGCGATAAGTCACGTCCCTCTCCGTCCCGTCTGGATACCGATAAACCCACAGGCCATGCTCCTTGCCGTCCACAAAGGGGCCTTCCCACACATCACCATCGGCAAACCGCTGAACCCAATAGCCGTGCATCTCGCCGTGCACATTTGGACCCTCCCACACACCGCCATCGGCCAACCGCAGAAACCACTGGCCGTGTCGTCCGCCGTCCACATATGGGCCTTCATACACATCGCCATCGGCAAACCGCTCAACCCAGTGGCCGCGCCGCTTATCGTCCATAAATAGACCTTCCTGCACATCGCCGTCTGCAGACCGCAAAACCCAATAACCTTGTCTGCGCCCTTGCTCGTCTGCTTTGTTGTGGTTGTCATTCATGTTGTTTCCTTCAGTCTGGAATTTGGTTGCACCGCCGACCCGGGGGCCGGCGGCGGTTTGTTATTCGCAAAGGGCTTCCGCTTCTGCAATGGCTTTGGCGGAGCCTGTCAAGTCAAATCTTAAGACCACTTCGCTCCAATAGGGAAGTCCCATGGTCAGTGTATTTGACTTTTTCACTTGTTCAATAATGTGTGAGCGGGTCCTCTCCACCGCTTCCACACTTTCTCCAACTTTCCACAATATAGCAATGCCCACTTGTGGACCCCAAACCATCATTTTCACTGCTGGATTTTTATCAAAACGAATCCAAGCGCCCCGATAGAGACCTTCGCCTTCACTGTAAGCGCTATCAAGATTGACGTTTTTTTCGCTTGGCCAAATGATTGCCGGTGTTTGCCGACAAAACGGTAGAACCAGATCATAAGATTGATTGCCGCCGCTACCTTTCCGCAAAACTTGTGCCGTTGTGCGTACTGAGGCGGTGACTTTATCAGTTTCATAACTACGTTCACTCGTGACTTCCCAAGCGGCCTCGGCCGTCGGCGGGGCGATGGTGACGGTCACGAGGGCGAAAATGGTGGCCAGGGTTTTCATGTTGTTCTTCCGAGTGTTGGGGCAGTGAAGTGCAGCACAACGCCGCCGGCGACAATTGTAGAAATGGAATTTCCAGCACTGTAAATGGCGGTGACAGTGCTGGAAGTGTTTGTGACAGTGCTGGAAATTGCAGTAACACAGTTGGCAATTTCCACTTTCGGCTAAAGCCGAATTTACTTGGCTAAAAAGCGTCGTGTTTTAGCCAAACAGTCCACAAACCCCACCAGCGTCCAAAAACCGCCCAAAATCCGGCTTTCTCAACACATTTTCAAGGCCACAACCGCCCCCGACTCCACCCATCACCCACCCGCCAATAACAAACCCGGTCATGCAACCGATTAGCCCGCGACTGCCAGAATTCCATGCGGTGCGGGGTGAGGCGGTAGCCGCCCCAGTGGGGAGGGCGGGGGATTTTTTGCGGGTGTTTTTTGTCCAGCCGGGTGATTTCATCGGTGAGGGCGGCGTAGTGGGTGAGGGTTTCGCTCTGCTGTGATGCGGCGGCGCCGAGTTGGCTTTTTCTCGGGCGCGATTCAAAGTAGGCATCGGATTGCGCGGCGCCGACTTTTGCCACCACGCCCTCGGCGCGCACCTGGCGTTCCATGGGCGGCCACCAGAAAGTTAAGGCGGCGTTGGGGTTGGCGGCGAGGTCAAAGCCTTTGCGGCTTTGGTAGTTGGTGTAGAAAACAAAACCGTCGGCGTCCACTTCTTTCAGCAGCACGATGCGCGCCGACGGTTTGCCATTGGCATCGGCGGTGGCGAGGGTGACGGCGTTAAACTCACCGCCGGCGCCGGCATGCTCCCGCCACTCGGCAAACCACAATTGAAACTGCGCCATGGGGTCGGCGCACAGGTCACTTTCACTCAGCGCCATCAGCAGCCGCGCAGGGTTTCTTCCTGCAGAAAGTCCACCACTTTGTGCAATGCCTTCTCGTGCGAATCGCCGGCGGCGCGGGCTTCTTTGTAGGTCGCGATTTGGCGGTGGGCGCTGCTGCCGTCGGTGATGATGTGGCGGCCGTGCTCCACCTCCTCCACGCAGTCCAGTTCGTGGGCGTCATCGTGGGTCATGGTGATCATTTCCTCCAGCAACTCGGCGCAGGGGACAATCTTGCCGCGGCCGAAGTCCAGCAGGCCGCCGTCCAGGCCGTAGCGCTGGGCGCGCCAGCGGTTTTCCTCAATGAGGAAGTTGGCGTATTTGCGCCAGCGCTGGTTGGCGTTGCGCAGCCGCCACAGCATGCGCAGCCAGCACATGTACAGCGCGGCGATGCAGATGCCGTCGTCCAGCAACGTGCAGATGTCGGCGATGCGCATCTCCAGCGTCGGGTATCTATCGCTGGGGCGCAGGTCCCACCAGATTTTTGTGGAATTCTCAATGATGCCGGCGTCCACCAAAATGTCCACGTGGCGCTGGTATTCGGCGAAGGTGTCGAAGTATTCCGGCAGGCCGGTGCGCGGCAATTCGTTCCACACCGCGACGCGGTAGGATTTCATGCCGGTGTCCTCGCCCTGCCAGAACGGCGACGAGGTGCTGAGCGCGAGAAAATGCGGCAACACATATGAAACCTGCCCCATCAGGTCCACCCGCAGGTCGGCGTCCTCAATGCCGGCGTGCACATGCATGCCCACAATCATCAGCCGCCGGCCCACCTGCTGCAAGTCATCGCGCAAACCCTGGTAGCGTTTCTTGCGCGTTACCAGCAGGTCGTCCGGCTCGGCGAACGGGTGAATGGAAACCGCCACCATGCCGAGGTCAAACTGCTGCGCCACCTCGGCCACCGTGCGCCGCAGCGCCGCCAGTTCGGCGCGCGCCTGCTTTATGGTTTTGCACACCGGCGTGCCGACTTCCACCTGGCACTGCAGCATCTCGGTGGTCACGCGCTTGCCCAGCCGCTTTTTGAACTCCTTGAACAGCCCGGCCGGCGGCTTGATGACCAGGTCGCGGGTGGCGAGGTCAATCAGCAGGTATTCTTCTTCAATGCCGACGGAGAATGCGGGTTCGGGAATCATTGTTTTGCGCGGGAAGTTGGTTCGGGCGGTGCATGATACACCGTTTGGACTTTGGGTTATGCAAACGCACGGTCAAGAATGGCGGCGGCTTCGGCCACCGTGCAGCGGCCGCGGCTGGTGGCGACGGTTGCAGCCGGCGGATGGCCGAACAGCGCGCCCAGTCGCGGGTTGGCTTCGGGAACGGTGGCGGCGGCTTCGAGAATGGCGGTGACGAAGTCAAAATCGTTGCACGCCAGAACCATGTCGCAGCCGGCATCCCATGCGCGCTGTGCACGTTCGCCGGGCGCACCGCCGGCGGCGGCGCCGGCCATCACCAGGTCGTCGCTGAACACCGCGCCCTGGAAACCCAGCCGTCCGCGCAGCACATCGCGCAGCCAGAATCGCGAGTACGTCGGCAGCGATTCGTCAATGTGCGCAAACTTGACATGCGCGGCCATCACGCCGCCGAGCCCGGCGCCAATCAAAGCGCGGTAGGGGGCGAGGTCGTTTTGCAAAACCTCATCGCAGCCGCGCAAGTCAACCGGGCATTCGGTGTGGCTGTCGCCGCTGACACCGCCGTGGCCGGGGAAATGCTTGGCGACCGCAGGCATGCCAGCCGCGCTCATGCCGGACATGAATGCCCCGGCAAGCGCGGCAACCGCGGCCGGGCGGGCGTGAAAAGCGCGGTCGCCGATAACCTCACCCTCGCCGGCCAGGTCCGCCACCGGCGCGAAGCATAAATCCACGCCGGCGGTTTTTAATTCCGCGGCCATGACAAAACCGCCGCAAGCGGCGAGGTCGAGTCCGTCCTGTTGCGCGCGGTCAAAATGCCGGCCGTAACCGGCGGCCGGCGGCAAGTGGGTGAAGCCGGCGGCAAAACGCTGCACCCGGCCGCCTTCCTGGTCCACGGCGACCAGCAGCGGCGGCGCGCGCAAAGCATGAATTTCTTCTGTGAGGGCGGCAAGTTGCGCGCGGCTTTTGAAGTTGCGCGTGAACAAAATCACGCCGCCCACCAGCGGATGGCACAGGCGGCGGCGGTCTTCATCGGTGAGGGCGGCGCCGGCGGTGTCCACCATCAAAAAACCGCTTTGTTCTTTCATTCGCCGCCCTCACCGCCCTCGGCGATAAAAACCGGGCAGCCGACTTCCACCAGGTCAAATAATTGAATCACGTCGCGGCAACTCATGCCGATGCAGCCGTGCGACAGCGGTTTGCCGGGCACATCGTCGGGCGCGCCGTGGATGTAAATGTAGCGCGCCATGGTGTCGACATCGCCGCCGCGGTTGCGCCCGGGTTCGTCGCCGGACAGCCACAGGATGCGCGCCAGGATCCAGTCGCGTCCAGGGTGACGGCGGCGCAAACCGGCGGTGAAAGTTTCGCCTGTGGGGCGGCGCGCGCGGAACACCGTCCCCGGCGGGCAGCCACCGCCGATGCGCATGCGCACCCGGTGGCGGCCGCGCGGCGTGCACAGGCTTCCGTTCACTTCACCGGCGCCGTTTTTTGCCGTGGACACCGGCGCGCGCATCACCACGGCGCCGGAGTCGTCGTGCACGGTTAAACTCTGGCTGGCGATGGAAATGTGAATTTTCATTTACAAACCATGCTCAGCGCGCAACCCGGCCAGCAGCGCGGCCGCGCCCTCCTCCACCAAATCCAGCACCTCGGCAAAATGCCGTGGCGCGCCGCCGAAGTACGGGTCGGGAACATCAACACCGCCGCGCCCGGCATGCGCCATCAGCAGACTCAGTTTCGCCGCCGCACCGGCCGGCGCCAGCGCGCGCAAGTGGGCGAGGTTGGCGCCGTCCATGGCGACGATGTGGTCAAAATCGTGGAAATCACCGTCGCGGACCATGCGCGAGCGCTGGCCTTTGATGTCAATGCCGCGACGCGCGGCGGCCTGGGTTGCGCGGCGGTCGGGCGGCTGGCCGGGGCGCGCCATGAGGCCGGCGGAATCGATGCGGAAGTGTCCGGCAAGGCCGGCGGCTTCGGCCTGGCGGCGGAACACGCCCTCGGCGGTGGGCGAGCGGCAGATGTTGCCGAGGCAGACAAAAAGAATGTTCACGGTCGGAATCATTTGGCCTCAGCGGCGGTGAACATGCGGCGCGCCTGTTCCAACTGCTCAGGCGTATCCACGCCGCCGCCGCACGGTGTTGACGCCGCCGCCATGGCGATTGTGTCGCCGTTATGCAGCGCGCGCAACTGTTCCAACTTTTGCGCCTGCTCCTCCGGCGGCGGTTCAAGCGAGGTGAAGACGCCAAGATACGCAGCGCGGTACGCATACAGGCCAAGGTGGCGGTGGTAGGTGCGAAAACCATCGCCCTCCTCGGCCGCGCCGGTTTTAATGTAGCGGCGCATGGCGGGCGTGGCGCGGCGCGTGAAGTCCAGCGCGCAGCCCGCGGACTTCACCTCCGACATCACCACCTTCACCACATGCAAATTGTCCACATCCCCGGCGCGCAACTTTTCACACGCCGAGGCCATGGCGCTGCCGGCCTCGGCCAGGCGCGCCGCCACCTGCGCGACCACCGGCGGCGGCATGAGCGGCTCGTCCCCCTGCAAGTTGACCACCACTTCACCGGCCTCCAGTTGCAGCATGGCCGCGGCCTGGGCGATGCGGTCGGTGCCGCTGGCGTGGTGGGTGCTGGTGATGCACGCCTCAAAGTTAAAACTTTCCACGGCATCGGCGATGCGCCCGTCATCGGTGGCCACCACCACCCGCCGGGCGCCGGCGGCGCGCGCCACTTCCGCCACGCGCACAATCATCGGCTTGCCTTTGAGGTCGGCCAGCGGCTTGCCGGGCAGGCGGCGCGATGCGTAGCGCGCCGGGATGAGGACGGTGAACGGTGTGCTCATGCGGTTTGCCCGTTGTGCTGCACCAGTTGGCGGACGCGGTGCAGGAATTCTTTTTCAAACGCGGCGGTGGTGACGGCGGACACTTTAAGAAACCACCAGTCGTCACCAGTGCCGGCCAAAGTCTCACACTTGACGGCGTCTTTTTCGGTCATCAGCAGTGGCGCGCCGCGCGGCAAATCTTTTTTATGGTAGCGGTGATGGTCGGAATAAGCGCGGGCGTTGACGATGGCGCCGAGCGATTCCAGTTGGCGGAAAAACCGCTGCGGCGCGGCGGTGCCGGCGACGGCGTTGACCATGGCGCCGGCAAAAGCATCCGGCGGCCGGGTTTTTTCGCGGTCGGTGAGGCTGACAAAACATTGCGGCACAATGCGAAACTCCCGGCCGAGGGCGGGGCTCATGTCCACAGTGCACAGCCGCGACGGCATCTCGCGCAGCGGCCCGGCGGGCAGGCAAAAACCGTTGCCGAACCCGGCCGACACCGCAATCTCCAAATCGCGCGGCAGGCGGTAGTGCTGCAAACCGTCGTCGCTCAGCAGCACATCGGGACGCGCGTCCACCGCCGCCAGCAGGTGGCGGGCGGCGGCCAGGCGCGCCGGGCCGGCGGCCACCGGGCATGCGGCGCGGCGCGCCAGCAGCACCGACTCGTCGCCGAGTTCACCCGGGTCACTGCCGCCGTGCACCATTTGCGGCCACGCCGAGGCGCGGCCGCCGTAGCCGCTGCATAACACCGCCGGCCGCATGCCGGCCTCGCGCAGCAACTCCGCCAGGCGCACGGTCAGCGGCGTCTTGCCGCTGCCGCCGATGCTGAGGCTGCCGACCACCACCAGCGGAACGCCGAGGGGTTTTTCGCGGCGCGCGCGGCGGGTGTTTAACCGGCGACGGGCCGCCGCCGCCATGCGGTAGACAATGCTGAGCGGCCACAGCGCGACGCTCAGCACGGTCACGCGCTGCCAGAACCGGGGCGCAATCACGTTGCATTCCCGGCGGTGCGCGTGCGCGCCTGGTGCAGCGCGGCGTAGGCGCCGTTTTGCGCCAGCAGGCCGCGGTGGCCGCCGCTTTCAATGATGCGGCCGTGGTCGAGCACGATGATGTTGTCGGCGTGCTCCACGGTGCTGAGGCGGTGCGCGATGACGATGGTGGTGCGGCCCTGGGTGAGGTTGTCCATGGCTTCCTGAATTAAACTTTCGGAATGCGTGTCCAGCGACGAGGTGGCTTCATCCAGCACCAGCAGCGGCGCGTTTTTGTACAGCGCGCGGGCGATGGACACGCGCTGGCGCTGGCCGCCGGAAAGTTGCGCGCCGCCTTCGCCGACGTTAGTGGCCAGGCCGGCCGGCAGGCGGTCGGCGAATTCGTCCACGCGGGCGGCGCGCGCCACTTCTGCAAGCCGCCGCCGGTCAACCGCGGCGCCGGCGGCGCCGTAGGTGATGTTGCCGGCGATGCTGAGGTTGAACAGCACGTTGTCCTGCGACACCAGCGCGATGCGGCGGCGCAACTCGCGCAGGCTGAGGCGGTTGATATCCACGCCGTCGATGCGGATGGCGCCGCCGCCGGCCTGGTACAGCCGCAGCAGCATGGCGACGATGGTGGACTTGCCGCTGCCGGTGCGGCCCACCAGGGCCATGGTTTCGCCGGCGCCGACGCTGAAGGTGATGTCATGCAAAACGGCGCCGCGGCCGGGGTAGGCGAAATTGACTTGGTCGAAAGTGACGCTGCCGCCGGTGGAAACGGTGGTTGCACCGCCGCCGGCGGCGGTTGCAGAGTCACTTTCGGTGGGCTCGTCGAGCACTGTGAACACGCTCTCGGCGCCGGCCAGGCCGCTCTGCACCGAAGCGTTGACATTGGCCAGGCGGCGCATGGGCGCCATCAGCATGCCGGTGGCGACGATGTAGGAGGTGAAGGAGCCGGCGCTGAAGTCGGCGAAGTAACTGAACCAGGTGACCAGCACCAGCACCGCGGCGACGCCGCAGCCGACCACCAGCAGCAGCAGCGACACACTGACGCTGGAGATGGCGGCGTGCTTGAGCAGCAGGCGGGTGTTGCGGCGCGCGGCGGCGGTGAAACGCCCGGATTCGTAGCCGTAGCCGTCGTACACCTTCACCAGCCGCTGGCCGTTAAACGCCTCGCGGGAGATTTCGGTAATCACGCCCATGCTGTCCTGAATGGCGCGGCTGACGTTGCGAAACCGGCGGCCGGCGGCGCGCACCACAAACACCGCCAGCGGCGCAAGCAGCAGAAAAACCGCGGTCAGGGACAGGTTAAGCCACGCCATCCAGCCGAGCAGAAACAAAACCGTCAGCGAGTCCTTAATTAAAATGCGCACCGCCGTGGTGCACGCGCCGGACACCTGCTCCACATGAAAAATCAGTTTCGCCACCAGCGAGCCGGAGGAATGCGCGTCATACCACGCCGCCGGCATGCGCACCATGCGCCCGAACATGCGCACACGCAAATCCTGAATGGTTTTGCGCGCCACCCAGGCCAGGCCGTAAGTGTCGGCAAACGTGCCGATGCCGCGCAGCACAAAAACGCCGATTAAAAGCAGCGGCATGACGGTGATGAAACCCACGTCGCGGGCGACAAAACCCTGGTCGGTGATGGGCTTCAGCAGCGCCACAAAGGCGGCATCGGCGGCGGCAATCACCACCATGCCGCAAACCGCGACCGCAAAAACCGCGCGGTAGGGCCACACATATGACAGCAGTCTTTTGTACAGGCGAATGCTGCCGGGTTTGTCTTGCGCGCTCATCCCGCCGGGTTTATATACATTTGCCGGCGCGAAATTTTGCCCCGGGTTCGGTCATGATGCCGGCGCCTTTAACATGCGCGCCGGCCGCCTTGCTTTCGACGGAGGCGGAAAAATTCAACGTTGCCGCCGGTGAAAGCGGAGCGGTTGATAATTTGCTGCCGGCCGTGGTCACACATAGCGGATTTTCAGCACTTCATAAACGCGCAGGCCGCCGGGGGTCTGCACCTTCACCTCCTCGCCCTCCTCGCGGCCGATTAAACCCTGGGCGATGGGCGAGCCGATGGAGATTTGGCCGAGGCTGAGGTCGGCCTCCAGTTCGCCGACAATCTGGTAGGTGACCTCGGTGTCATTGTCGCCGTCATACAATTCCACGGTGGCGCCGAACACGATGCGGGCGCCGGCGTTTTTCTGCAGCGCGGCCGGGGCCATCACCTCGGCGCGCGACAGGTGCGACTCCAGTTCCTTGATGCGCCCCTCCAGAAAGCCCTGCTGCTCGCGCGCCGCGGTGTATTCGGCGTTTTCCGACAGGTCGCCGTGGCTGCGCGCCTCGGCGATGGCGGCGATGATGCGCGGGCGCTCCTCTTTTTTCAGGCGCGCCAGTTCGGCGCGCAGTTTTTTTGCGCCGCTCTCGGTGAGCAACGGGCGTCCGGTTTTGTTCATGGCTTCAGATTCCTGTGCAGGTGTTGCAGTTGGTGAACGCGAATCGCGGCTTGCTGGCGGTGTGCATCGCAGCCGGCGCGCGCCCCGGCGAGGGTGGTGAAGTAGGTTATCTTATTATGCAGCGCCTCGCGCCGGATGGCGCTGGAATCTTTCAGGCTGCGCCGCCCGGCGGTGGTGTTGACCACCAGGTTGGCCTCTTTGTTTTTCAGCATGTCCACCACATGCGGGCGGCCTTCACCCACTTTATGCACCCGCTGCACTTGCAGGCCGTCTGCCTCCAGCGCGTCGGCGGTGCCGCCGGTGGCGGCCAGGTCAAAGCCGTTGTCAAACAGGTAGCGGGCGATCTCCAGCACCGCTTTTTTGTCCTGGTCGCGGACGCTGATGAAAGCGCGGCCGGATTGCGGCACCGGGCTGCCGGCGGCCTGCTGCGCCTTGCCGAAAGCCTCGCCGAAACTCCAGCCTACGCCCATCACCTCGCCGGTGCTTTTCATTTCCGGGCCGAGCACGGTGTCCACGCCGGGGAATTTGACAAACGGAAACACCGCCTCCTTCACCGAAAAATACTGCGGGGTGATTTCACCGGTGACGCCCTGCGCCGCCAGGCTGCGGCCGGCCATGCAGCGCGCGGCGATTTTGGCCAGCGGCCGTGACGTCGCCTTGGACACAAACGGCGCGGTGCGCGAGGCGCGCGGGTTCACCTCCAGAACGTAAATCTCATCATCCTTGATGGCGAACTGCACGTTCACCAGCCCCACCACATGCAGCGCCAGCGCCAGGCGCGCGGTCTGTTCGCGCAGGCGGTCCTGAACACCGGCGCTTAGACTGAACGGCGGCAGCGAGCATGCCGAGTCGCCGGAATGCACCCCGGCCTCTTCAATGTGCTGCATGATGCCGCCGACCACCACGTCAGTCCCGTCGCACACCGCATCCACGTCCACCTCCACCGCGTCGCTTAGAAACGAGTCCAGCAGCAGCGGCGTCTGGCCCGACACTTCCACCCCCTGCGCCGCGGCCTGCGCCATGTAGCGCGCCAGGTCGGCGGCGTTGTGCACGATTTGCATGGCGCGGCCGCCCAGTACATATGACGGCCGCACCACCAGCGGGTAGCCGATCTCCGCCGCCCGGGCGGCCGCTTCGGCCGCGCTGCCGGCGGTGCGGCCCGGCGGCTGGCGCAGTTGCAGTTTTTCAATGAGTTGCTGGAAGTGCTTGCGGTCTTCGGCCATGTGAATCTGCGCCGGGTCGGTGCCGATGACCGGCGCGCCGGCGGCGGCCAGGGCGCGGGCCAGTTTAAGCGGCGTCTGCCCGCCGAACTGCACGATTACGCCGCGCGGTTTTTCCACCCGCACAATTTCCGCCACGTCCTCCAGCGTCAGCGGCTCGAAATACAGGCGGTCGGAAGTATCGTAGTCGGTGGACACCGTCTCCGGGTTGCAGTTCACCATGATGCTCTGCACGCCGTCCTCGCGCAGCGCCATGGCGGCATGCACGCAGCAGTAGTCAAACTCAATCCCCTGCCCGATGCGGTTCGGCCCGCCGCCGAGCACGATGACTTTGTCCGCCTCCTGCGGCTCGGCCTCGCACTCGTCCTCGTAAGTGGAATACAGATACGCCGTCGGCGCGGCAAACTCGGCGGCGCAGGAGTCCACCCGTTTGTAAACCGGAAACACGCCCAGCGCATGGCGGCGCGCGCGCACCGCCTCTTCGCCGCTGCGCCACAACTGGGCCAGGCGGCGGTCGGAAAAACCCTTGCGCTTCAATTCGCGCATGCGCGATTCCTCCACCGTGGCCAGCGCGCCGGCGGCCACCGCTTTTTCCTCCTCCACCAGGTCGGCAATCTGCGCCAGAAACCAGGGGTCAATGCCGCTCAGCCGGTGCACCTCGGCCATGCCAAAACCATGCCGAAACGCATCGGCCACATACCACACCCGCTCCGGGTTCGGCACTTGCAGCCGGTGCAGCAACTCCTCGCGCCATGCCTCGCCGCTGTCGCCGTCATCACCGCCGCCGCTGCCGTCACCGCCGCCGCCAGGGCGCGCAAGTTTTGGTTCCAAACCAAAACTGCCGGTCTCCAGACTGCGCAATGCCTTCTGAAACGACTCTTGAAACGTGCGCCCGATGGCCATGGCCTCGCCCACCGACTTCATCTGCGTGGTCAGAACGCTGTCGGCCTGGGGAAACTTCTCAAAATCAAAACGCGGAATCTTGGTCACCACATAATCAATGCTGGGCTCAAACGAAGCCGGCGTGGCGCCGCCGGTGATTTCATTTTGCAATTCATCCAAGGTGTAGCCCACCGCCAGCAGCGCCGCCACCTTGGCGATGGGGAAGCCGGTCGCCTTGGAGGCCAGCGCCGAGGAGCGCGACACGCGCGGGTTCATTTCAATCACCACCATGGCGCCGTTTTCCGGGTTCACCGCAAACTGCACGTTGGAGCCGCCGGTGTCCACGCCCACCTCGCGCAGCACGGCGATGGCGGCGTCGCGCATGCGCTGGTATTCCTTGTCGGTGAGGGTGAGGGCCGGGGCGACGGTGATGGAGTCGCCGGTGTGCACGCCCATGGGATCCAGGTTTTCAATGGAGCAGACGATGATGCAGTTGTCCTTGCGGTCGCGCACCACTTCCAACTCGTATTCCTTCCAGCCGAGGATGCTCTGCTCGATCAGCAACTCGGCGGTGGGCGACTCGGCCAGGCCGCGCTCGCAGATGTCGGCGAACTCGTCGCGGTTGTAGGCCACGCCGCCGCCGGAGCCGCCGAGGGTGAAGGAGGGCCGGATGATGGCCGGAAAACCGACGCCGCCCTCCTCCAGAATGCGCCACGCATCGTCCATGCCGCGCGCAATGTCGCCGGTGACGGTGGCCAGGCCGATGTTGCCCATGGCGCGCTGGAACAGTTGGCGGTCTTCCGCCTTGTCAATGGCCGCGCGCGAGGCGCCGATCATTTCCACCTGGTGCGCTTTCAGCACCCCCTCGCGGTGCAAATCCAGCGCGCAGTTGAGGCCGGTCTGGCCGCCCATGGTGGGCAAAATCGCCGCCGGCTTTTCCATCTGGATAATTTTTTCCACCGTTTTCCAGTGCACCGGCTCAATGTAGGTGGCGTCCGCCGTTTCCGGGTCGGTCATGATGGTGGCCGGGTTGGAGTTCACCAGCACCACGCGGTAGCCCTCTTTTTTCAGCGCCTTGCAGGCTTGCACGCCGGAGTAGTCAAACTCGCAGGCCTGGCCGATAAGAATAGGCCCGGCGCCGATTACCAGAATGCTGTCCAGGTCACTGCGCGCCGGCATCAGGACACCCCGGCGCGGCGCGCGTCCATCAGGTGGATGAAGCGGTCAAACAGCGCGTTCACATCGTGCGGCCCGGGGCTGGCCTCGGGGTGGCCCTGGAACGAAAACGCCGGCTTTTCGCGGTGCTCCAAACCTTGAATGGTGCCGTCAAACAGCGAACGGTGGGTCACGCGCAAAAATTCCGGCATGGGTTTTTCGCTGACGGTGAAGCCGTGGTTCTGGCTGGTGATGCTCACCCTGCCGCTGTCCAAATCCTGCACCGGGTGGTTGGCGCCGTGGTGGCCGAACTTCATTTTCTCGGTGCGCGCCCCGCAGGCCAGCGCCAGCAACTGGTGCCCCAGGCAAATGCCAAACAGCGGCACCCCGCGCTTCAGCACCGCCCGAACCGCCTCCACCGCAAATACGCACGGCTCCGGGTCGCCGGGCCCGTTGGCCAGAAAAACACCGTCCGGCGGCGCGCCGTTGTTGGCGGTTAAAATTTCCCCGGCCGCCGCCGCCGCCGGCAAAACCGTCACCCTGCACCCGCGCCCGCTCAGTTCGCGCAGAATATTGTGCTTGGCGCCGAAGTCGCACGCCGCCACATGGTAGCGCCGCCGCGCCATCGCCCCGTCGTCGTAGGCGCCGTCGCGCCATGGTCCGCCGTGCCACTCGTACGCTTCCTTTGTTGCCACCTCGCGCGCCAGTTCACGCCCGGCCATGGCCGCAGCCCCGCGCGCCAGACTGCGCGCCTGGTCCACCGCCCCCGCCGCATCGCCGGCCGCAATGCACGCATTTTGCGCCCCGCCGCTGCGCAGCAGGCGGGTGAGTTTGCGCGTGTCCACGCCTGATACCGCCACCGTCCGCTGCTCCTTGAGAAAATCGCCCAGCCCCTGCCCGGCGCGCCAGTTGCTGTGCATCTGCGGACAGTCGCGCACCACCAGCCCCGCCGCATGCACCTTCGCCGACTCCCAATCCTCGGCGTTGGCCCCGGTGTTGCCCACATGCGGGCAGGTGAGGGTCACCACCTGCCCGGTGTAGGACGGGTCGGTGAGGATTTCCTGGTAGCCGGTCATGGCCGTATTAAAAACGGCCTCACCCACCGCCACCCCCGCGGCGCCCACCGACCGCCCGCGGAACACAGTCCCGTCGGCTAACACAAGAATTGCCGGAATCATGCGCACTGCACCGCCAAAGTCGCCTGAGAAGTTGCCTAAGAAAAAGGGAGAAGCCCGAAACCCCTCCCCCAATCGCGCCCGATTGTAAGCGCCGCAGCGGCGGTTGGCAAGCGGGCGGGGCCTGCAAATTGCCCGGCGGGGCCACCGTTTTTGCATGTGAAACCACCATTCCCACCCCCGCCACCGCCACTTCCGCACTGCAGACCGTCATTCCCTGCAGTCAAAAGCCGCTCACATCCCGATACGGCTCGGCTTTCCCCGGGCCGAACAAACTTCTCGCGTAGCCGGCGGTTTTGAGCAAAGACTTAATGCAACGCATGCGCTGTTTGCGGGACAAGATTGCGGCCGGAGCGAGGATGATTCCCTTGAGCAGATACGCAACCGCCGCCGCGACAATCAGCATCGCCGGTTTGCCATCGCGGACTCTGCGCGCATGGGATTCGGCGACGTAACGGGCGAAATGATGGTACAGATAAATTCGCATGCCCTCGCGGTGGCCGTAGGCGGGGCTGCGCACGGCGGGGAACGGCGTCTGCACCATGCGCGCCCCGGCGGCCAGGGCGCGGCGGGCGAAGTCGGTGTCCTCGGAACCGGTGAAGTTGAATCGCGGGTCGTAGCGCATGTTCAGGTCGCGGAAAATTCTTTTGGACATCACGATTCCGCAGGTGCTGAGTTGCGCGTTTTCCATGGGCGCGCCGCTGTTCACCGCATCGGCGCCGGTTTTTTTGATTGCGGCAAACGCATCCGCCAGCCATGTTTTGCCGGCCATGCAGTCGTCGTCCACACAGGCCAAATAATCGGCACCCGAGTCCAGCGCGCGGTCCAGCAGATGGTTGCGGATGTTGGACAGTCCGCGCTCCGGGCAGACGCTGTAGTCCACCGGCAACTTCGCACCGCGGGCAAATTCTTCCACCACTTTGCGCGCACTTTCCGCCGCATCGTTGTCCGCCACCGCCAGCCGCACCTCGGCATCGGCGGGAAAATCCATGCGGCCGATGGACTCAAGGCACGCCGCCAGCATCACCGGCCGCCTGCAGGTCGGTACGCCGATTAAAATCACTTTCACCGCCCGGCCCCCGTCCACCAGCCCAGGGCGAACCCAACCCTCTTCACTTGACCGCGCCCCGGATTACCGCCTCAGCGGCGAATACTCCCGACTCGCCTGCCACATAGTCCACGCGCCCGGCGCGCAATGCGCGCAGGCATTCGGCGGGGGTGTGGATGAGCGGCTCCTCGTGGGCGTTGAAACTTGTGTTAATCAGCGCCGGCAAGCCGGTTTTTTGTTTGAAGCGGCGCAGGATGTCCGCGTAAAGCGGGTTTTGCGATTCGCTGAGAATTTGCGGGCGCGCGGTGCCGTCCAGGTGCACCACCGCCGGAATTTTTTCACGCCATTTGCCGCGCACCTTGCAGGTGATGGTCATGAATTTCGCGGCGTAGCGCGCGGCCCCGGCGAGGTGGAACACATCATCCGCGTCTTCCTCAAGCACAAACGGGGCGAAAGGCATGAACTCGGTGCGCCCCAGTCTTTTGTTGAGCGTGTCGTTCACACTTTTATCGGCGGGGCTGGCGAGAATGCTGCGGGCGCCGAGGGCGCGCGGGCCAAACTCCATGCGCCCGCAAAAAAGGGCGACAATTTTTCCCCGCCGCAGCAATTCGGCGGCGGTGTCGGCCACGCCGCCCTCACCCTCCACCCGGGCGATGCCGGGCGCGTCGAACACATGCGGCAGTTCGCCATCAAAAGCGCCGCCCCAATACACGTTTTCCAGCCGGCGGCGGCGCGACAGCCAGGCCGGCAAACCATCGCGTTCCAGAAGAAACTGAAGCAAGCCGCCGACCGCCAGCCCCTCATCGCCCATGCCGGGGAAAATAAAAACATCCTCCACTCCCGGCGATTCGGCGATGCGCTGGTTCAACAGAACATTGGCAAACACGCCGCCGGCCAGCGCAACTTGCCGCGCGCCGGTGCGCCGCAGATAAACGCCAATAGATTGCAGCAGAATGTCTTCGGTTAATTTTTGAATGGAGGCGGCGGCGTTTTGCGGCGTGGTTGTTTTCGCCAGGCGGAAAATCAAATCTTGCATTTCCTCGTTGCTTTTGAAGTCGGCATGGATGCGGCCGTCCTCAATGATTCTGAAATGCGATTTAAGTTCCTCGGCCAGCGACGGCTCACCGTAAGCGGCAAGGCCGGTCAGTTTTCCCTCGTGGCGGTTGCGGCGGTAGCCGAGGGCGGTGGTCATGTCGGCATATGCCATGCCAATGCTGTCCACCGGCTCGCCGCCCGGGACAAAACTTTCGGTGCTGCCGCCATGCAAGGTGCGAAGTTTCCGCCCGCGCAAGTGGCAAGCGGAATAAAAGGTGTTGTCGCCGCCGCCATCGGCGGTGTATGCCAGCGCGTTGTCGTAGCCAGTGAAAAACAAGGCGGAAAGCGCATGCGCCAGATGGTGCTCGTAAGAAAAAAATTGCGCGCCGGGACGCAGACCGATATCCGCCATGTATTGCGCCGGGTTGAACTTTGCCGAATAAGCCGACTCGCGGTAATCCGCGCCGTGCCAGCGCGCCGCGGCGATTCTCGGCGCGCCGCGCATTTTTGCGACAGCGTTGTTCACCGACCTGCGCCACGGCCACGGAGAAAAGTATTTCACATCTATCGCGTTGGTGGACGCTGCCAGCACATCAACATCGCGCAACTTTGCGCCGGCAACGCGCAGAGCCTCGGCAATGGTCGGCGCATGCGCGCCCTGTCCGTCTCCTTTAATTCGAGTCAGGCGCTCGGTTTGCACCGCCGCGAGAATTTCATAGTCCTCGGCGATAACCGCCGCCGAATCATGATGAATAGCGTTGCCGAGCGCAAGAATCAGCATCGGCGCGCCTCGGCAATTGAATCTAAAACCCTCACCGCCCGGCCCCCGTCCACCAGCCCAGGGCGAACATGGCCATGGCGGCAAAAAGGCGCAGCACATGGTCGCGGTGCTTTTTCCAGCGGGTGGGGCGGTGGGCGACGTGGC
>JAPPPZ010000158.1:3604-6483 GCA_028817275.1 Gammaproteobacteria bacterium | reverse complement strand
CCACATTGCCGCCCGCCTGAGTTACAATAAAACCAACCGCCGCCCAAACCATCGCCATGCAAAAAATCACCAAACCAGACTCCGAATGGCGCTCCCAGTTAAGCGCCGAGCAGTACCGCATCTGCCGGCAGAAAGGGACTGAGGCGCCGTTCAGCGGGGAGTATTGCGACTGCAAGGAGGACGGCGATTATCTTTGCGTCTGCTGCGGGGAGGTTTTGTTTCGCTCGGCGGAGAAGTTTGATTCGGGCACCGGGTGGCCGAGTTTCAGCGCGCCGGCCGGGGGCGGGTGTGTCGCGGCCAAAGACGACCGCAGTTTTTTTATGCGGCGCACCGAGGTTTTGTGCGCGCGGTGCGATGCGCATCTGGGGCATGTGTTTGAGGACGGGCCGCCGCCCACCGGGCTGCGCTACTGCATCAACTCGGCGGCGTTGAAACTGCGCGCCGGGCCGTAACTCAGGCGCGCTCAGCCACCAGCGGCACATCCACCTCCTGCGATGCGCGCAACTGCTTGCGCGCCAGGCCGGGGTTGAAGCGCAGCAGCAGCCACAGCGGAATTTGTTTTTCGCGGGCGATGGTCCACAGCGAGTCGCCGCGGGCGACCTGGTATTTTTCCAGGCCTTCCACGCGGTAGGCTTCCTTGAACTCCTCCACCAGCAGGCCGTGGTAGTCCTGCCGGCGGCGTTCAAAAGTTTCGATCATCGCGCGGTCGGCGATGGGCAGGAGGATGCGCTGGCCGATGCGCACACTGCGCCTGCTGCCCATGTCGTTAAACTTGCGCAGGCGGCTGGTGAAGCCGAGGTTCAGCCAGTCGGAAAAGTGCCCGAGGGTTTCCTCCGGCAGCACGAAAATAAAAAACCCGGCACCATCGGACCCGGCCGCGCCTGTTTCATACACCGCAAAATCCGGCGGCTGGTCCAGCACCGCCAGAAACTCCTCCTCGTCCACCGTCAACGCCTCGCCGGCCGGCAGCGCCGCCGGGCGCTCCACCAGCCTCACTTGCAGCACCTGGCCGGGGAAAATTTTACTGTGCCGGTCAAGATCGTTGTTCTCCAGCAGCGCGGCGCATGAAATTGTATAGCGCAATGCAATCTCGCACGGCGTATCGCCGGCGCGCACGGTGTATTGCGCCGGTGCAACCGCCGTTTCCGGGGCTGCAACCACTGTTTCTGAGTCTGCAACCACCGCCTTCCGCGGCTGCACCGATTTTTCCATCGCCGTTTCCGCCGGCGTCTTCTCAGCCAGCGCGACCCGCCGGGCCGGCGCCGCCGGTTTGCGCGAGGGGATGGTCAGTTGCTGGCCGACGCGGATCAGGCCGCGGCGGTTCAAGTCGTTCACCGCCATCAGGCGGCGGCAGTTCACGCCGAAAGCGCGGGCGATGGCGCAGGCGGTGTCGCCCTTTTTGACGCGGTAGCGCACGTTGGAAAAATTTTCCTGCTGCGGGGCGAGTTCGGTGAAGCGTTTCACTTCCTTTTCCCAGCCGCCCTCTTTCGGCGGCAGGCGCAGGCGGTAGCCGGCCGGCACAAAACGCCAGCCGTGCCACACATAGCGGGTCAGCGCGGTGTTCCAGCGGCGCAGTTCCTCCTGCGGCAGATTAAAAACTTTTTCAATGCGCTCAATGGAAGCCGCGTGTTTAAGAACGTGCGTGTGGTACTGAAACGGCGCGTCCAAATGAACGCCGCTGAAGTAGCGGCCGGCGTCGCGCGCGACATGGCGCGCGGCCAGAAAACTTGCGTAGAAATTTTTCACCGCGATTTTGAAGCGCGGCGATTCGTAATGCTCCAGCACGCTGTCAAAGTCGGGCCCGAATTGCCGGATGGATTTGCGCGCGCCGGTCACGCCGTAGTTGTAGGAGGTGATGATGAACGGGTTCAGGTCGCCTTCGCTCAGCGCGCCGTAGCCTTCGGCGGCGGCGCGCAGCACCTCCTCGCTTTTTTTCAGGTAGCGGGCGGCGGCGCGGGTGGCGGACTCGGGGTCCAGCCGCTCGTCAATGGCGCCGCTCACTTGCAGGCCGAAGTTGCGCCCGGTGCGCGGCATGATTTGCCACAGGCCGGCGGCGCCGACGCGGCTCATGGCGCGCGGGTTGTAGGCCGATTCCACAAACGGCAGGTATTGAATGTCCGGCGACAGGCCGGCGTCGCGCAGAATTTTTTGCACCATGCCGTGGTAGGCGCCGTAACGCTGCAGCGCGGCGCGGAAACGGTCGCGGTTGCCCTGCTGGCAACGGATGCGCCCGGCGGCGGCGCGCAACTCGGCCGCGTCCGGCACCGGAAATAATTTAAGAATGTGCTGCTCCTCGGCGCCCAGCCCGTCAACGGCGCCGGCGGCCGCGTTTTGCGCCAGGCCGGTGAGGGTTTGCTTAATGCGCTGGTATTCGGCGGTGAGCACCGCGCTCTTTTTCCGCCGCGCGCAGGTGCCGGTGGACTTGACCACCGCATAAACGCGCTGCGGAAACTGCGAATCGTGGAACACCGCCTCGTCGGTGCCCCAGCGCGAGAACACCTGCACCCAGAAATTAATCCGCGATTTCAGCCGCTCGGAACAGGGAAAGCGCGCATCGCAAAACACCTCCTGCGTTTCCACCAGATGGTGGGCGGCGGCCTGGGGCGGCGCAAACAGCGCCGCCAAGGCCATCAGCAGCGGCCCGGCAAGCAGCCGGAGCCGGCGGTGAATGGGGCGGGACGGGGGCATGGGCGGCGAAAAAAAACGGGTGGCAACAGGTGGCGTTTGGGCGTTGGCTGCGCTATGCTGGTCCCATACAAGAACCAATTTTTGTGCCCGAACTATCGCATCATGAGCGATTTTAAGCAAGAGAGCGGCGCGGCGGTGACGCCGCCGGCAGCGGAAAGGACGCCGCAAGCCGAAACCGGCGACTCCGCCGG
>JAPPPZ010000158.1:0-3549 GCA_028817275.1 Gammaproteobacteria bacterium | reverse complement strand
GCCGGCGGCGGCGGCAGCGCCGCCGAAACCACGCGCGCCGAAAAATTGCCCGGCGGCGGGGGCGGCGGTGAAGGCGGCGGCGGGGCGCCGCAAAAAGAGGCGGCGCAAAAAATTCTCGCGCAAATTGAATCGCTGCTCAACACTTCCGGCGCGCTGGACGAGGCGCAGTTCAAAAAAATCAACAAAAGTTACCACGCCCTCGGCGACCAAGCCGGCGATGAACTCAACCGCAGCATCACCTCCGCCCTGGAACGCGCGCGCGGCAGAATCCACGGCCAGGTGGGGCGGCGCATAAAACAGGTGGAGCAAATCCGCGCGCAACTGGAGGAAAGCAAGCAGGCACTGCGCGGCGGCCGCCTTAAACCGGCGCTGCTGCTGGGCAAAAGGATCCGCCGCGAAATGGGCAATATTCCCAACCTCTCCGCCGAGCACAAAAAAGAATTCACCGAGGCCCTGCGCGCAATGCAGCCGCGCATTGACGAACTTAAAAAGTGGGAGCGCTGGAGCACCAACCAGGCGCGGGAAAAATTAATTGAAACGGTGAACGCGCTGAAGGAGCAGCCGCAGCACCCGGTGGAGTTGGCGCGCCGCATCCGCGAGGCGCGGGAAACCTGGCGCAACTGGGACAAGATCGGCGACGCCGCGCCGGCCGCGCTGTGGGACAAATTCAACCGGGTTTGCACCGAGGTCTACGAGCCGTGCAAGGCGCACTTTGAACAGCGCGCCAAAACCGTGGACGCCAACGCGCGCGAATACGAGCAGTTGTGCGAAAACCTTGAGCAGACGTTTGCCGCCACCGAATGGCGCAAACCGCCGTGGCGCGAGGTGGACGAACTGGTGCACAAAAGTTTCCACCGGCGGCGCAAACTGCGGCCGCTGCCGCACAAGAAGAAAAAGATTCTGGACCAGCGCTTCGCCGCCGTCACCGCCCAATTCCGCGAGGCCATGGAGCGCGAGTGCGAGCGCGAGCGCAAGCGGCGCGAGCGCGCCATCGCCGCCATCCGCGCGCTGGACGACGGCAAGGCGGACCTGAAAACGGCGCTGGACACGGTGAAGGCCGAGCAGGCGCAGTGGCGGCCGACGGTGCGCAGCAAACCGGCGGTGGAAAATCAATTGTGGAGCGATTTCCGCGCGGTTTGCGACGCCGTTTTTGACCGGCGCAAACAGCGGCAGCAGGAAACGCGGCGCACCGAGCAGGAAAATCTTGCGGCGCGCAACAAAGTCTGCGGGCGCATCCGCGCCATCCTGGCCGGCGGCGATGACGGCGCCAACGCCGCCCGCAGCGAGGTGCAAAAAATCCGCGACACCTGGAACGAACTCGGCGCGGTGCCGAAAAAAGAACGCGACGCGGTGGAGAAAAAATTCCGCGCCTGCGTGCGGGATTACGAAAAACGCCTGGCGGCCATCCACGCCGCCGGCCTGCGCGCGGTGGACGATGCGCTGGAGGAGCGCGCGCGGCTGTGCCTGGCGCTGGAAAACGCGCTGGGCCAAACCGCCGCCAAAACGCTGCTGAAAAAAACCCGCGTCGCATGGGAGAAGTGCGGCGGTGAGGCCGGCGCGGAAATCACCGCCCGCTTTGCCGCCGCCGCCGCGCGCCTTGAAGAAAAAACCGCGCCCGCCGGTCTGGCCGGGGAACAACAGGCCAACCTGGCCGAGAAACAGAAAATCTGCCTGCACCTTGAAGTGCTGGCCGGCGCCGAATCGCCGGCCGAGTTCGCCGCCGAGCGGCTGCGCCTGCAGGCCGAGCGGCTGTCCGGGGCGATGGGGCGCAAGGGCGGCGGCGGTGAGTCCCCCGAGGAAACCTTCCGCCAACTGTGCCGCCGCTACTGGAACGGCGGCGCGGTGGCGGCCGGGGACGGCGCGAAGTTGGAGGAAAGATTTCAGCGCGCGCGCGGCAGTTACACAGCCGCCACGGCCGCCGGCGCCGGGTCCTGACTTAGAACCGCAACTCGCCGCTCAGCAGATTGTTCAGGCTGAAGTCGCCCTCGGCGCTGACGCCGAGCGCCATGTCCACGCTGAGCCGGCCGCTGCTCCAACTGATGCCGCCGCTGCCGCGGTCGCGGTCGAAAGTGGCGTGCGGCGCCAGGCGGCCGGTGTGGCGGGCGGTGACGGTGAAACTCTCCTCGTCGGCGCCGTCGCCGTAGAGGTGGCCGCTGCCCTCGAGGCGCAACTCCAGCCTCTCGCCGCGCCACTCAACACCGCCGCCCACATCCACCGCGCTGCCGATGTCGCCGTCGCCGGTGTCGCGCCGGGCGTCGGCGGTCACAAACGGCCGCATCTGGACAGTGCCCAGCGCGATGGAAATGCCGGCCTCAACGCCGCTGGTCAAGCGCACGGTGTCGGCAGTGACGGTGTCAAAGCGCAGATTGTTGCTGTCGGCGAACACCCCGCCGTCCAACTTGGCGCGGCTGAAGGATGCGCCGAGCCGGAAACTTACCTGCTCGAGGAAACTGAAATTCAGCCCGGCGCTGGCCATCTTGATGCCGAGCACGCTGTCGGCGGTGCGCACGATGTTGTCGGCGGTTTCGCGCAACTGGGCGTCACCCTCGGCGTAGCCCAGGGTCGCCCACAGCCGCGTCCGCTCATTCCACTGGCGCGTGAGGAACGGGGAGAAGGCGACCAGGTCGGTGTCGATGCGGCTGTCAAAGGCGCGGCCGATGTTGGCGGCGTCGTTCAGATTCATCTCGGCCGACATGTGCGACAGGACCACGCCGGCCAGGCTGCCGTCCTGCCACGGCAGGTCGGCGCCCACGTGGTAGGCGCTGATGTCGCCGCTGTAAGTGGCGCCGCCGCGGTCGCCGCTGGCGGAAATGCCGCCGCCGGCGCCCCAGATGTTGGTGCCGCTCAAGCCGCCGTTCAACTGAAACGTGGTGCCGCGCACAATGGCCGAGGACGACATGGACTCGCCGCCGCGCACGGTGAAGTTTTCGCGCATCAGCAACTCGCGCTCAAACGGATTGGCCGCCCACGGGCCGCGCGCCGCGGCAAAATCATCCTCGCTGGCGGTGCCGATGCTCTTGCCGCCGATGCTGAGCGAGGATTTGCGGTCGCCGCCGCCGGCGTTCACCCGGGAGCGCACCAGGTCGGCAATGATGTCGGCGGCGGCGCGGCCTAACATCGCCACCTGGGTGTTCAGCCGCACCGCCCGCGCGGCCGGATCGTCTTCGGTAATTGTCACCGTCACTGCGCCCGGCAGCCGCACACGGTCCAGCATCGCCATGCCGGTGCCGCCGGCCACGCTGGTGATGGTCAGGGCGATGCTGAAATTCTCGTCCTCCTCGCCGGCCTCGTCTTCGGCGTTGGTGGCGAGGCTGAAAGTGGCGCTGCGGACTGCGCCAGCGGCGAGGGTGAAGGCGCCGCTCAGCGGCGTGGTGGTGAAATCGGCGGCTTCGGTCCCGGCGTGGGTGACGCTCCAGCCGAAGACCAACGCCACATCATTGCGGCCGCGCGCGGTGGCGGTGAACTCCGCGCTGCCGCCTTCCAGCACGCGGCGCGGGCCGGCCAAGGTGACCAGCCAGTCCACCACATTCGCCACCGGCACCGGCGCGG
>JAPPPZ010000093.1 GCA_028817275.1 Gammaproteobacteria bacterium | reverse complement strand
CGCCACCCCGCCCGCCACAACCGGCGGCACCGCCCCGGCGGCAACACCGCCGCCCCCGCCCCTATAATCCCCCCATGCCCCCCCGCCTCGCCATCGGCACCCGCCGCAGCCCCCTCGCCATGTGGCAGGCGCGGCTGGTGCGGGATTTGCTGCTGGAGGCGGGGGCGGAGGCGGTGGAAATCGTGCCGCTGGCCACCAGCGGCGACCGCAACCTCAGCGCGCCGCTCGCCGACTTTGGCGGCAAGGGCCTGTTTCTGAAGGAGTTGGAAAGCGCGCTGCTGGAGCGGCGCATTGATCTTGCGGTGCACTCGGTCAAGGACATGCCCGCCGACCTGCCGCGCGGTTTGCTGCTGGCCGCGGTGTGCCGGCGCGGCGACGCGCGCGATGCGCTGGTGGCGCGCGGCGGCGGCGGCGGACTGGAGGATTTGCGCGATGGCGCGGTGGTCGGCACCTGCAGCCCGCGCCGCAAGTGCCTGTTGCTGCACCAAAGACCCGATTTGCAGGTGCGCGACTTGCGCGGCAATCTGGCGGCCCGGCTGGCGCGGCTGGATGGCGGCGAATTTGACGCCGTGGTTTTGGCCGCGGCCGGTTTGCAGCGGCTGGGCCTCGGCGCGCGCGCAACACAGCACCTGCCGCCGGCCGAGTTCGTGCCGGCCGCCGGGCAGGGCGCCATCGGCGTGGAGTGCCGGGCCGATGATGAAACCGCCCGCGCCGCCGCCGCCGCCGTCAATGATGCAACCGCCGCCGCCGCCGCCGCCGCCGAGCGCGCCGTGGTGCGCCAGTTGGGCGGCGGCTGCCACCTGCCGGTGGGCGCTTACGCCGAGGTGGACGGCGTACACTTAAACGTGAACGCCATGGTCGGCAGCGGCGATGGCAAGACCGTGATTCGGGATGCCGGGGCCGGCACTGTCGCCGATGCGGCCGCGGCCGGGGCGGAGATCGGAAAACGGCTGATGGGGAACGGCGGCGCGCAACTGGTGGAGCGGTGGCGGTGACCGGCGGGCGCGAACTGGCGGGCGTCAGTGTGCTGGTGACGCGCGATGAGTCGGAGTTGCACAATGGCGGTCTCACCGCGCGCATCAAAGCCGCCGGCGGCCGGGCGGTGGCGGCGCCGACGGTGGTGATTGCCGCCGCCGCGCCGGCGCCGCCAGCGGTGGCCGCGCTGGCCCGGTGCGAGATTGCGGTTTTTGTCAGCCGCAACGCGGTGCGCCACGGCGCGCCGCTGCTGCCGCGCCTGCCCGGTGGCGCCGCCCTCACCCTCGCCGCCGTCGGGCCGGCCACCGCCGCCGCGCTGCAAAAAGCCGCCGGCGCAACCGTCACCCACCCCCGAAACGCCGGCGGCAGCGGCGCGCTGCTGGCCATGCCGCTGATGCAAACGGTGCGCGGCCGGCGCATCACGGTGGTGCGCGGCGCCGGCGGCCTGGCCGAGCCGGCGCGGACTTTGCGGCGGCGCGGCGCGGTTGTGCATGTTCTGAACTGCTACCGCCGCCGCGCGCCGCAAATCGACCTCGCGCCGCTGTTGACCGGCGCCGGCGCGCCGGCCGTCGTCACCGTCACCAGCGCGGCGCATGCGCGCAATTTGCATGCGCTGGCCGGCGCGGCCGGGCGGGCGGCGTTGCGCGGCATGCATTTTGTCGCGCCCAGCGAAAGAGTCGCCGCATGCTGCCGGGCCCTCGGCGCGGCAAAAGTCACGGTGGCCGAAGGCGCCGGCGCGGCGGCGATGATGCGCGCGCTGTGCTACATTTCCCCGTTGTGAACGAGCAAACGGAACGCAAAAAAAATCCCCCCCGCTTTTTCCTCCCGGCCGCGCCGCTGGCGGTGGCGGTTGCGCTGCTGGCGGCGGCGGCGGCCGGCTGGCAGTGGTTTGACGGGCGCGCCGCCGGTGACCAGCGCGCCGCGATTGCCGAAAAAATTGCCCGGCAGGAAAACGCGCTTGCCGCACTTCATGAATCGCAGGCACGTTTGGATGCCGAGTCGCTGAGCGCGTCACAGTGGCGGGCGGAAATGGATGCCTTGCGCGCCGAGGCGGCGGCGCAGGCGGCGGAGGCGCGGCGTGAAACGGAGGCCCTGGCGGCGGCGGTGGAGCGGCTGTCCCTTGAGGCGCAAAGCGGGCGTGAGTTGCTGCTGCTGGACGAGGTGGAGCACCTGCTGCACTTTGCGGCGCGCCGGGTTGCATTGGCGGCCGACCCGGATGCGGCGCAAGCCGCGCTGGAAATTGCCGAGGGCCGGCTGCGCGCCAGCGGCGACGCCGGTTTATACGAGGCGCGGCGGCTGGTGGCGGAGACGCTGGCGCAACTGCGCGCCGCCCGCCGCACCGACTACGGCGCGCTGGCCATTGAACTCGGCGCGCTGGCGCTGACGGTGGACGGGCTGCCGCTGAAGCATGATTTTCGCCCGCCCGCCGATGGGAAAACCTCACCCCCGCCCCCGCCCCCGGCGGCCGGCGGGGAAAAAAGTTGGTGGTCGGCGGCGCGCTGGCGCGCTGCGTGGCGGGCGTTCAGCGCCGAACTTGGCGCCGACCTGAAGGATTTAATCCGCATCCGCAAACACGAGTCGGCGCCGGGCGTTTTGCTGGCGCCGGAGCAGCGGTATTTTCTGGTGGAAAACATCAGACTTCTGCTGCTCGGCGCGCAACAGGCTGTGCTGCGCGAGCGGCCGCAGGCGGCGCGGCAGAATTTGGCGCACTGCGAATCTCTGCTGCGCGATTATTTTTATTTGCCGGACGCCGCCGTGCAGGCCACGTTGGCGGCGATTGCAAGAATTCACGCCGCCACCGGCGTTGCGCCGGATTATCCGCTGCCCGATGCGGCGATTGCGGAGTTGCGCCGGTTGCGCGCTGAGCGCGGCGGAGCACAGGCGCGGCGGTGAAGTTTCTGCTTTTTTTTCTGCTGGCGTTTTTGCTGGCCGCCTACGCGGTTTCGTTTCTCATCGCCGACAGCGGCTATGTGGTACTCGCCCTTGAGTCGTGGACGGTGCAGATTCGTTTCGGCGCCTTTGTCGCCCTGGCGGCGGCGCTGTTTGTTTTTTTGTATGCGCTGTTTCGCTTGCTGGCGCACCTGCGCCGCGCGCCGCGCCGCGCCGCCGAGTGGCGTGAACGCCGCGCCATCAGCCGCGCGCAGGCCGATGTGCAGGCCGGCTACGCCGATTTAATCGGCGGCTACTGGGCGCGGGCGGAAAAAAAACTGGCTGGCGCCGCCCACCGCAGCCCGACGCCGCTGCTGGCGCACCTGGCCGCGGCCTACGCGGCGCAGCAGCAGGGCGCGTTTGAGCGGCGCGATGAATATTTTGCCCACGCGGCGAAAACCGAGCCGCAGCGGCGGGTGGCGATTCTGCTCACCCGCTTGCGCATGCAGGCGCAGGCCGGGCAGTTTGCCGAGGCCGAGGAAACCCTGCGCCACTTGCGCGCCCAGGCGCCGCGCAATCCGCAGGTGCGGCGGCTGGCAGTGGAACTGGGCCGGCGCACCGGCAACTGGAAAGAGACGCTGGCGCTGCTGCCCGGCCTGCGTGCGGCGGCGAAACAGGACGCGGCCCTGAGCGAGGCCTGGGACGAATGCGAACTGGAGGCGGCCGGCGCGCTGTTTGCCGAATGCGGCGACGCGCGGCGGCTGACGGCGGTGTGGGGAAGTTTGAGCAATGTGCAGCGGCGCAACCCGAAAATTATCGCGGCGTACGCGCGGCGGCTGCTGGCCTTCACCGATGACGCCGGTGCCGCGGCGCGCGCCGAGGAAATTTTGCGGCTGGCGCTGAAGCGAAACTGGGACGCCGATTTGGTGGCGCTGTACGGAATCACGCCGGCGCCGGATGCGGTGCGCCAGTACCGGGCCGCCGAAACCTGGGCCGCGGCGCACCCCACCGACCCGGCGCTGCTGCTGGCGCTGGGGCGGCTGGCGCGGCGCAACCAACTGTGGGGCAAGGCGCGCAGTTATCTGGAACTCGCCGCCGAGGACAATGCAAACGTGGAGGCGGCGCGCGAGTTGGGCTCGCTGCTGGAGGAGTTGGGCGACAAGGAGCGGGCGCTGGCGTGCTACAAGGCGGCGCTTGGCGGTGAGGGTTTGGCGCAGGTCGGGGAATGATTAAATTTGTTGTGCATGCCGCGGATGTGGTGCACGAGAATCCGTTCACGTCCATGCGGTCGATGAAATATTATTTGCAGCAAGGCGGTGCGTCCATCATTCAGGCCGCGTTTGCGCATTCGTTCTTTGTTCATCCGGAAGCGGTCAGGAAGAATCCGGTTTACAAAAAAGACCGCGCCCGTTACAGCCGCGAGCATTATCCCGGCGGGAAAAAAAGGGAAACGGCCGAATGGAAAGGCCGGACAGTGCGTCTGGACGACAACCAGTATGCGCAAATCGCCTGGGAAAAATATTCCGGGCATAAACTCAGCCGCGGTTCCGGTTACGGCATCCGCCACATCTGGGGAAATCCGTGGAACCCGGATATGTTCACCGCCGGCTGGAATATTTGTTACATGCCGTTTTGGGCCGGGATGTTGACGGAAAAACAGCACCCGCATCCGCAACTGGAAAAGGCCGTTCAGCAGGCGGCGTGGGAACTGTATTTTAAGGACGACGTTGTCTGCGAGCGGCCGCGGAAAATTGTCAAAGACCCCGGAGTGGATTTGGACGCGTTGCTTGAGGGGCAGCCGGTTTTAATTCTGGCGCCGGAAGACACGGCGGCGTCAAAAAAATTTCCCCTTGCCAAATCCAACACGCTTGACATAAAGGCGCAGGACATCAGGCGCATCATGGAAATTCGCAAAAAATCCAACCGCAGTTGGTCCGACATCCAAAAAGCGGCGCGGGCGTTGCAGGGAAAGACGGCGCAGTTCGGCACCGGCAAGGCGGCAGCATCGGCAAAATCCACCGTGCGCAAAATCCAGCGCGAGACTGAATTGGACCCGGCGGAAATTGAAAAGTTGTTGCCGTTATAATGCACAACCCAACGCCGGAGAAACCATGCCCGCCGACCGTGATGACAATTGCGGCCACGACGGTTACCGCGCCAATGTGGCCATCGTGCTGGTGAACCGCGAGCGCAAAGTGTTATGGGCGCGGCGCGCCGACAACGGCGGCTGGCAGTTCCCGCAGGGCGGTGTGCGCGACGGTGAAACTTTGCGGCAGGCCGCGTTGCGCGAGATGTTTGAAGAGGTGGGCCTGCGCCCGGCACAGGTGCGGCTCCTCGGCCGCACCCGCGGCTGGTTGCGCTATGAGTTTCCGCGGGAGCGCCGGCAGTCGCAACGCCATGCCGGGGCCCGCGGCCAGAAGCAGGTGTGGTTTTTGTTTGCGCTGCTGGCCGGCGATTCCGGGGTGCGCCTTGACCGCTCGCCCGCGCCGGAGTTTGATGCGTGGCGCTGGGTGGATTACTGGCAGCCGCTGCGCGAAATTGTCCCTTTCAAACGCGCTGTGTACCAGGATGCGCTGCGGCAGTTGCATCCGATGCTGAAGGTTTGCAATGATTGAAATCATCACCGCCGACATCACCACATTGAAGGTGGATGCCATCGTCAACGCCGCCAACGAATCGCTGCTTGGCGGCGGCGGTGTGGACGGCGCCATCCACCGCGCCGCCGGGCCGCGGCTGCTGGGGGCCTGCCGCAAGTTAAACGGCTGCGCCACCGGCGATGCCAAAATCACCCCGGGCTTCAAGTTGCCGGCAAAGTGGATAGTGCACACCGTCGGCCCGGTGTGGCGCGGCGGCGGTTGCGGCGAGGCGGAATTGCTGGCCGGCTGCTACCGCAACAGTTTACAACTTGCACTCGGCGCTTCCGCCCGCAGCATCGCCTTCCCGGCCATCAGCACCGGCGTTTTCGGCTACCCCAAAGACGCCGCCGCCAAAATCGCCGTCAAAACCATCGGCGAGTCCGCCGCCGGCTTCGACCGCATCATCGTCTGCTGCTTCACCGCCGCCGATGCAGACGTCTACCGCACGGTGCAAGGTGGCTGAGTTTGCGCGCAAGGCGGCGGTTGCGTCAGTCGCGGCAGTGGCGGCGGCGCTGCTGGTGACGGCCTGCGGCGGCGGGGCGGCGCGCTATGCCGAGGATGCATGCACATTGATAAAAAAAGAACGCAAATGGAAACGCCACACCCGCCGCGCTGAAAAAAAATGGAAAGTGCCGCGCCATGTGGTGCTGGCCATCATCCATCAGGAGTCACGGTTTGACGCCAACGCCCGGCCGAAACGAAAACGTTTCCTCGGCATCCCCACGCGCCGCCCGTCATCGGCTTTCGGCTACCCGCAGGCGCTGGATTCCACGTGGAAGTTATACGCCCGCGCCACCGACAACTTCGGCGCCGAGCGCGATGAAGTGTCCGACGCCGTGGACTTCGTCGGCTGGTATGTGGCCACCACCCGCCGCAAGTTAAACATCCCGGCCGACGACGCTTACCGCCAATACCTCGCCTACCACGAAGGCTGGAAAGGCTACGCCCGGGGCACCTGGAAAAGAAAAAAGTGGCTCCCCCCGGTGGCGCGCAAAGTCGCCAGACAGGCGGAGCGTTACCGGGTGCAGTTGAAACGCTGCTGAGTCAGAACCGCCACTCGCCG
>JAPPPZ010000113.1 GCA_028817275.1 Gammaproteobacteria bacterium | reverse complement strand
TGCCACTCCGGCAACAGCCGGAGTCCAGGGTCTTTCCGTCGATTTTGCGATGTAGCCAATTTGCCATCCTTGGCGTCTGGCTTCCCGCGTCCAAGCGTAAAACCCCCACAAACCCCGCCCCAAAACCCCATGCCCGAATCGACCAAATCCGTTCCTTGGCGCAAATGGATTCCCAGCCTGTTGCTGGTGGTGTGGCTCATGCTGCTCAGCGTGGCAATCGGCATTGGGTTAACGACGCGCCGCGGGAACTTATTGCGCGGTTTAACGCCGGCTGGGGGCTGGCGGCCGGGGAGTTTGCGCTCATTCTGCTGCCGTCCTTCACCCTCGCCGCCGCGCTGGAGCGCATGCGCATCCACGGCTCGGCGGCGCGAATGCGTGGAGTCCGGGGTGCGCGCTGCTGCTGCTCATCTGCGCGGCCAGCGCGTTCAGCGCGTTTTTGGCCGCGGCGTTGCCGGTGCAGGACCTTTTCACCTCGCGCGGCGGCATCGCCGGACTGCTGATTTTGTTCGCGCTCGGCGCGCTGCTTAAAGTCACGCAAGGCTCCAGCATGGCAACCTTCGCCGCGGCCGGCCCGCTGGCATTGCCGCTGGTGGCGCACGCCGGCACGCCGCCCATTTTTGCCGTGTTGGCCATCTGCCTGGGCTCATTCATCGCCATTTTGCCCAACGACAGTTTCTACCACCTGGTCCGCCGCGCCGCGCTGCCAAACCAAACCGAACTCCGCGCCATCGCCACCCTGGCCGGCGGCGCAACCTTGCAAGCGGCGGTGGGGCTGGGGGTGTTGTTGGTGTTGTATTCGTTTTGGGGATAGGCGTTTCTTTTCATGCGCAATTACTCGAAAACGGCGGAGACGGCACCGGGCGCAATCGTGGCCAAATAAACCCTGCCCTCACCGCCGCTGAACCCCGGGGCCCGCGGTTTTTCTCACGCCGCCCATCCCACGCCCCGGTCCGCGTCCTCACCCTCACCCCGCCAGCGTTCCAGAAACCGCCCAAGCCAGCCGCGCACGTTTTCATGGTGGCGCTCCCAGTCGGCCAACTGCCGTGCCGCGGAATGCGCCTCCGGCCGCTGCAGCATGTGCGCCGCCTCGCGCTGCCAGCGCAGCAGCATGTGGCGCGTGACTTCGGGGTGAAACTGCACGCCGATGATTTTCTCGTCCACCGCAAAAGCCTGGTTGGCAAAAACCGCGCCCGTTGCCAGCAGCCGCGCGCCGGGCGGCGGGGTGAAGCCTTCCTGGTGCCACTGGAAAAATTTTTCAGCACGCGGCAGAAAAGAATCGCCGGCGTTCACCGGCCGCACCTCGCCGAAACCGATTTCAAACAAGCCCTGCGGATGGCGCGCGACTTCGCCGCCCAATGCGCGCGCCAGCAGTTGCGCGCCGAGGCAGATGCCGAAATAGGGCCGGCCTTCACCGACCCAGCGGCGAATCCATTCGGTCTCGCGCGCAAGGTAGGGCGCGTCGTCGGTGTCGTTAACGCTTTGCGCGCCGCCGTAGCAGACCACGGCGTCCACTTCGGCGGCGTCCGGCAGCGCATCGCCAAGCGCCGGCGTGCAACTGAAAACCGCATCGCCGCGCGCGCGCAATGCACGGGCGACACGGTCGGCACCGTCGCCGGCCATGTGGCGGAGCAGTAAAATACGTTTCACCGTCACACCAGTAGAATCAAAATCACCACAAACGCCACCACCGCGCCCACCGGCAACAGCAGCGCCGGCCAGTCTTTCTCGGCCTCGGCACTCTCACGCAACAACGCCCGCGCCCGCGGCCAGCACCACAGCAGCAGCAGCACGCCGAAGACGCCGATTAAAATTTGCTCCCAGAGGGCGAGGGGTTCCATTGGGTGGGTGGGTTTCAGGTTTGACTGGGCTAAACTATACCGCGCATGGGGGCGGGTTTGCATGATTTGACATTGGCCGGTCGCCGGGTGACAATTTCCCGCACACCCCAGAGGCCGCCATGATAAACCCCGTCAAAGCGGCGCATGTTGCGGCATTTTTCCTTGCCCACGCGCCCCACAAAACCATCAGCAACCTGAAATTGATGAAACTCTTCTATCTCGCGGAGCGGGAATGCATGAGGACTCTGCGCCGAAAAATGATCGGCGGTCAACTTTGTATTATGAAAGGCGGCCCGGTGCTGTCCGATGTCTACCGCTACATGACCCGCGACAAGGCCCATTACAGCAGGGGCTGGCGGGATTTGATTGAGCGCACCGGCGCCAAGAACAATTACCAGAAATTACGCGCGCCGCTGGACTGTGATCTCAGCGACATCCATGCAACCAACCGGGTTCTCGACCACCTGTCGAGAAACGACATTGCCATTCTCGGCAAAGTTCAGAAAAAACACGGCGGGAAGACCGCCAACGAACTGGTTAAACTGTGCCACGAGTTCGGGGAATACAAGGACAATGAAAACCGCTACAAGGAAAAAAGGAAAGCGCGCAAAAAAGACACTTCCATTCCCATGGATGAGGAGGATGTTTTCGTGCATTTCAAAGATGTAGACGCGGCTCTCGCAAAGCGCCTTGCGGCCAAATGCCGTGAAGACGACATTGTCAGGGAGACAATGAAAAGCGCCGTGACTTACCGCCCCGCATCCGCGTCGCCGGCATGAGCCGGAAGCGGAAGAAGGGAGTTCAAAAAACTTTTGCGTATCTAAGAAAAGATACCAGACAAAGCAGAAACGCCGAAGGCAAGTTGGTCTATTCATGGCATTTCTGGATTGTTCTGACCAATCCCAATGCCGCCGGCGAGGTCGCTGTTATCACCGTCTCTTCGTGGGACGAGGCGGACACAGCACAAAACCCGGCGGTCATTATTGACCCCGAAGAAGAAAATCACTCGTATTTCAGGCGCATGTCATATGTGCGCTACGATGGCGATAATTTTCTCATCGTCAAAGCCGGCAATATCCAATTGTGGATAAAAAGCGCACGTGCAACCAGGGAGGATGATGTCAGGGAAGCGCTGGTGGATAGAATTATCGACAACGTGGAAACCAACGGAGAAGCCGACTACTTTAAAATCGCTTTCATCGCGGACAATCGGCACAATCTTTTCAGCGCGCGCAAAAATGGCGCCAGCGGCCGGCGGCGGCGGCGATGAAGGAGGGGTTTTGCAGCGACTCTTTGTTGTAGCGCAGCGGCGCGCCGGTGAGGGTGGTGACGCTGCCGCCGGCGGATTCCAAAATGCATTGCGCGGCGGCGGTGTCCCATTCCGAGGTGGGGCCGAGGCGCGGGTAAACATGGGCGGTGCCGTCGGCGATGCGGCAGAACTTCAGCGAACTGCCGAGGGCAACTTCGCGCACTTCGGTGAACTGTGTTTTCAAGTTGCGCACAAAATCCTGCGCGGCGCGGTTGTGGCGGGAGCGGCTCAGCAGCACGGTCACCGCCGCCGAATCTTTTTTGTTGACGCTGAGGATGCGCGGTTTTTTATTTTCTTCGCGCACAAAAGCGCGCCGGACGCCGCCGTCGTTGCGCGCAAAATACGTTTGCCCCGGCCGCGGCGCATGCACCACGCCCATCACCGGCGCGCTGTTTTCAACCAGCGCGATGTTGACGGTGAACTCGTCCCGGCCGGCAAGAAATTCCAACGTGCCGTCCAGCGGGTCCACCAGCCAGAATTTTTTCCATGCGCGGCGCAGGCTAAAAACTTCGGCCGGCGATTCCTCGGACAGCAGCGGAATGTGCGGCGTCAACTTTGCAAGTGCGCCGGCAATCACCCGGTGCGCGGCCTGGTCGGCTTCGGCCAGCGGCGAGCCGTCGGCTTTGGCGCGCACCATGCCGGGGCCGGCATCGCGGATCGCCCGCCCGGCGCGCTCGGCGATGCGGACGGCTTCACCGAGCAGTGAGTCGGCGTTCATGGCCGGTATGTTACTGTCGCGGGCCGCCGCTCACAACGCGATGACCGATTTCACACTCCCGCCGCTTGCCGCATGGCGCGCCGAAGTCGCGCATGGCGCGCTGGCACATGATGCGGCGCAGGAGCAAACCGCCGCTGTGCTCGACGGGATTCATCATGCGCTGGTTGCAGCCGGCGGGCGCAGTTGGCTGGCGGCGGTGCGGAGGCGGAAAGCGCCGGTGCCGGGCGCGTACTTGTGGGGCGGCGTGGGGCGCGGCAAAACGCACCTGATGGATTTGTTCCACCGCGGCCTGCCATTCGCCGACAAGCGCCGGCTGCACTTTCACCGCTTCATGGAAATGGTGCATGCGGAGTTAAAAATGCTGGTTAACCGCCGCGACCCGCTGGCGGTGGTTGCCGGAAAGTTTGCGCGCAACGCGCGGGTGCTGTGCTTTGACGAGTTTTCCGTTTCCGACATCGGCGATGCGATGATTCTGTCGCTGCTGTTGGGCGCGCTTTTTGAACGCGGCGTCACCCTGGTCGCCACTTCCAACACCGAGCCTGATGAACTGTACAAAAACGGCTTGCAGCGCGACCGTTTTCTGCCGGCTATTGCATTGATTAAGCGGCACACCCGCGTGGTGTATCTGGACGGCGGCGCCGACTACCGTTTGCGCGCGCTGGACAGCGGCGGCGTTTACCACGTCACCGGCGACGGTGACCATGGTGATGCCGCGCTGCTGGACTGCTACCGGCGCATTGCCGGCGGCGAGGGTGAGGCCGGGCGCGTTTTGCACATTCGCGGCCGGCCGCTGAGAAGCCGCCGCAGCGGCGACGGCATCGCGTGGTTCACCTTCACCGAGTTGTGCGCCGGGCCGCGCGGCATTGCCGACTACATCGCGCTGGCGCGCCTGCACCACACGCTGCTGGTGTCCGCCATCCCGCGCATGGACGCCGACCACGACGACCGCGCGCGGCGGTTCATCGCGCTGGTGGACGAATTGTACGAGCGCGGCGTGAACCTCATCGCCTCGGCGCATGCGGAGCCGGAAAACCTTTACCACGGCCGGCGGCTGAAAAAAGAATTTGCGCGCGCGGCGAGCCGGTTGCGCGAGATGCAGTCGCGTGAGTACCTGGCGCGGCGCCACCGTGGGTGAGGAGCGAAAGAATCAGCCGCCGATGTGGGACATTTCCACTTTCGGCATGCGCGTTGTGCGGCTGGTGCGGATTTCCGAATAGCGGTCGGCGCGGCGCTGCCAGATGCCGCGCAGCGATTCCACAATTTCACCGTCGCTGGCGCCGCCGCGCAGCAGCGCGCGCAGGTCGTGGCCGTGGCGGGCGAACAGGCAGGTGTACAATTTGCCCTCCGCCGACAGCCGCGCGCGGGTGCAGTCGCCGCAGAACGGCCGGGTGACCGAGGCGATGATGCCGACCTCGCCGGCGCCGTCCAGGTAGCGCCAGCGGCGCGCCACTTCGCCGGGGCAGGCCGGGGCCAGCGGCGCCATGGGGAATTTGCGGTGGATGGCGGCGGCGATTTGCGCGGCCGGAAAGACCTGCTCCATGCGCCAGCCGTTGGTGTTGCCCACGTCCATGTACTCAATGAAGCGGACGATGACGCCGCTGCCGCGAAAGTGTTCGGCCAGGGGCAGCACCTGGTGGTCGTTGACGCCGCGGATGACCACGGCGTTGACCTTGACCGGCGCCAGGCCGGCGGCAAGCGCGGCGTCGATGGCGGCGAGCACCCGGCTGACCGGGAAGTCCACATCGTTCATCGCCCGGAACACCTTGTCATCCAGCGCATCCAGGCTGAGGGTGATGCGCGACAGGCCGGCGGCGGCCAGTTGGGCGGCGCGGTTCACCGTGAGCAGTGAGCCGTTGGTGGTCATGGTCAGGTCGGTGACGCCGGCGACCGCCGCCAGCCGCGCGACCAGTTCCACGATGCCCTTGCGCACCAGCGGCTCGCCGCCGGTGATGCGCAGTTTGCCGGCGCCGAGGGCGGCGAAGATGCCGGCCAGGCGCTCCAGTTCCTCAAAGCGCAGCAGGGCGGCGCGCTGCAGGAATGCATAGTCGGCGCCGAAAACCTCGCGCGGCATGCAGTAGCCGCAGCGGAAGTTGCAGCGGTCGGTGACCGACAGCCGCAGGTCGCGCAGTGGACGGCCGCGGGTGTCGCTGAGGGGTGCCGCGTCGGCGGGTGCAGGGTGCGAATTCATGGCGGCGATTTTATTGCGGCAGCGGCCGCCCCAACAAACGGAAGAACGCGCTGAGAAAACGGTAGGTGAGCCCCCACACCAGCGGGCCGGCGGCGGCGGCCGGGTCGGCGCCGATATGCACCGCCGGAAAATCGCGGCTGAGGCCCGGCAGCGGCCGCGCAAAATGCTGGCGGCGGCGGGCGACAAAATACCCCAGCGGTACCCGGTGCACCGCGCTCACCTCGCCGCTCAGCCTTGGCCGGGCCGGCGCCGGGTGGTGGTAGACAAAGCAGCGGATGACCAGCCCGAGGGGCCTGTCGGCGGTGCGCCCGCGCTGGTCGTCCAGCCGCCCGAGGCGCTCGGCGGCGGCGAGGTCAACGGCGATTTCCTCGCGCGTCTCGCGCTCGGCAGTGTGGCGCGCATCACGGTCGCCGGCCTCCCGCCGCCCGCCCGGAAACGCCAACTGCCCCGACCACGGATCCCCGTCCCGACGCGCGCGCTCAATCACCACCACTTGCAGCCCGCCGTCACCCTCGCC
>JAPPPZ010000008.1 GCA_028817275.1 Gammaproteobacteria bacterium | reverse complement strand
GCCGCTCAGCGAGTCCACATCGCCGGCGGTGATGCCGGCGCCGCCGACGGTCCAGTTCACGGTGCGAAAACCGCTGCTGAGCGCAACGCCCAACATCGTGACGGTGAAAGTGATGTTGCCCACATCTTCGGCGGCCGTGGCGGCGTTGGCGGCGATGGAGAAGACGTTACCGTCGTTGGCGCGAATGGTGATGGTGAAACTGGTGTGCGAGAGGGTGACGGTGTCGGTGGTGGTGGAGCCCGAGTCAATCGCCCAGGTCCAGGTGATGGTTTCGGCGCCCTCGGCGGCGTTGTCGTCGGTGATGACCAACAACGATGTCGCCGAGCGCGTCACCGTTGTGCCGCTGAATGTGTATGAGGGAGTCTGATAAACGCCGCCCGCCGCGGTGTCGCTGCTGGTGTAGTCCGTGCCGTTGGTGGCGGTGCCGCCGAATGGGGCATTGTTAACCAGGATAAGGCCGTCGGTCAGTGCGGCGTCCAGTTGCAGGGAGGCGGAAATGGTTTCGCCCTCGTTCACCGACATGTTGCCGGCGGCGTCCAGCGTGGCGCCGCCGCTGCTGGTGGCGGTGACGGTGACGGTGCGGGCGGTCTGCGCTTGCGCCTCCGGCGCGGCGGGCAGGGTGAGAGCGGCAAGCACGGCGAAAACCACGGCGGCGCCAAGGCGGCGGCCGGCGGCAGTTAAACAGGCGACTGCGGAGGTTGGACGATGGGCGTGCATTTGGGGAGGGAGGATAGCACATTAATTGCCGAGGGGGGCGGGGGAATTTCAGGCACGGGCGGCGGGCATGATGCGGCGGCCGCCACCGCCACGCCGGGCCGGACAACGCCCGGCCGGCGCCCAGCAACCGCCACGGCCGCGGCGGCAAAAAGCAAAAACGCCGGAGGGACGCCTGGGGGAATACCTTTGGCTTGAGCGGGCGGCGGGGGCGGGAGGGTTTTGTGGCGGGCGGCGCGAAAGGAAATCATTCCGCGCGGCAGAGAAGCATGCCCGGTGCCACGACACGGGAATAAGGAGCGCGGCGGGTGGGTTTTTCTGCTGATGTGGGAAATGGAGTCTTTAATTGGGCCGGCGCGGAATCAAAAAACACACAAAAAACCCCTTGACAACCCCCAACCCCCGTTACTATCCCCGCAATCCGCCCCAAGGCAACACCCGGCCGCCGGCCGGTGATCCCGAATGAGGCCGAGCCCTTGGGGCTTTTTCATTTGAGCACATCGATTGGCTAAGGAGGGGTTTCTTTAAGCCGCCAAGGAATTAAGGGGGGCGGCTTTAGCCGTAACGAAAGGCTTTGACCCGGAGTCCAGCGCCTGGTCGTTTCGGCGCGATGCGGAATTGGACGCAGCGGCGGGGGCGGCGGGCGTTATGGGGCGACGGCCCAGAGGATGCCTCGGGTGAGGAGGCCGAAGAGGGTGGCGAGGGTCAGCAGGTGCAACGGCACAAAGATGGCGAAAAGCAGGGTGCGGGTGCTGTTGATTCTCTCGTCCATGCGGGCGATGATTTCTTTCAGACTGACCAGCGTCTCATCAATGCGCTCGATGGATTTGTCGATGCGGATGATGGCGGCCTTGACATCGGTCATTTCGGTTTGCAAAACGGCGACTTCGCTTTTGGCGGCGAAATTTTCCCGCTCCGGCATAGCCGCGCGCAGGTCGGCCAAGTCGGCCTTGGTGGCGACTTCGTCGCGGCGGGGAATAACCTTCGCCACCCCGGCGGCATGCTCCTCCGACATCCCGGCATTGCGGAATGCGCGGAAAACATCGTCGTCCATTGTGGCGGTGGGGGGCATGGGTTTTCTCCTGGGTTCAGCGTTGGCGGAAGTTTAGCACAGTTCCTTCTGGCTTGGACGCGGGACAACCGGACGCCACGGATGGCAATCTGCGTCGGCCGGGAAATCTGCGAAAGGGGCTGGAAAGCACGGCCGCTTTTAAGGGACCCGACCCGGAGTGCAGCGTCCCTGGTCGTTTCGGCGCGATGCGGAATTGGACGCAGCGGCGGGGGCGGCGGGCGTTATGGGGCGACGGCCCAGAGGATGCCTCGGGTGAGGAGGCCGAAGAGGGTGGCGAGGGTCAGCAGGTGCAACGGCACAAAGATGGCGAAAAGCAGGGTGCGGGTGCTGTTGATTCTCTCGTCCATGCGGGCGATGATTTCTTTCAGACTGACCAGCGTCTCATCAATGCGCTCGATGGATTTGTCAATGCGGATGATGGCGGCCTTGACATCGGTCATTTGGGCCATGGGTTCTGTT
>JAPPPZ010000070.1 GCA_028817275.1 Gammaproteobacteria bacterium | reverse complement strand
TGAATGGTGTAAAATCCGCGCCCGGCGGGCCAGGTAGCTCAGTCGGTAGAGCAGGGGACTGAAAATCCCCGTGTCGGCGGTTCGATTCCGTCCCTGGCCACCAGGTTTAAGCGCTCGGCGATGAAGGTGTGTTCCAAGGCGGTTTCGCGCAGGCGGGCGTAGCGGCCGGAGGCGCCGCCGTGGCCGGCGTGGAGGGTGGTTTTGAGCAGCACTTCGCCGCCGCCGGCCCCGGTTTCGCGCAGGCGGTTGGCCCACTTGGCCGGCTCCCAGTAGGCCACGCGCGGGTCGTTTAAGCCGGCGGTGATTAAAATGTCCGGGCGCGCGGCAAAGGCGGTGTTGTCATATGGCGAGTAGGATTTAATATAGTCGTAAAATTTTTTCTCGCGCGGGTCGCCCCACTCGTCGCGCTCGGTGGCCGACAGCGGCAGCGAGTCATCCAGAATCGTGCTGAGCACGTCCACAAACGGAACATTGGCCACCGCGGCGCGGAACAACTGCGGGCGCATGTTGAGCACCGCGCCGATGAGCAAACCGCCGGCGCTGCCGCCGCTGATGGCCAGTTGCGCCGGCGCGGTCCACTTTTTTTCAACCAAATATTCGGCGCAGGCGATGAAGTCGGTGAAAGTGTTGCGCTTGTGCAGCAACTTGCCCTCGTCATACCAGCGCCGCCCCATCTCGCCGCCGCCGCGCACATGGGCGATGGCAAACACCAGGCCGCGCCGGAGCAGCGGCAGCAGCGCGGCGCGAAAGTGCGGCGGATAGTTCAAACCGTAGGCGCCGTAGCCGGCCAGCAGCAGCGGCTGCGGCGCGCCGCGCGCAAGACCGGCGCGGTGCACTAACGTGATGGGAATGCGCGCGCCGTCTTCGGCCACCGCAAACTCGCGCCGCGCGCGGTAGTCTTCGGGGCGGAACCCGCCGGGCACCGGGGTGCGCTTGAGCACGGTTTTTTTGCCGCTGTCCATGTCGCACTGCAGCACAGTGTGCGGCGTCACCGGCGAGGTGAAGCGCAGGCGGAAAACTTTGCTGTTGAATTCCTCGTTGTGCTCGGCGCTGAGGTCGTACACCTCCTCGTCAAAAGAAAGATGAAAACCCCCGCCCCGGTGGTCGCAAAGAAAAACCCGGGGCAGGCCGTTGTGCCGTTCCAGCACCGCCAGGTGCGATGCGAAAGGGAAAAAATCCTCCAGTGTGACATCGTCGCGGTGGGGAATGACGGCGGCCGGCGCGCCGCCGGCGAGCGGCAGTTTGAGCAGTTGAAAATTGCGCGCGTTTTTGTTGCTCAACAGGTAGAAAAAACCGCCGCAATGTTCGGCGTGGTATTCCACCCCGGCCTCGCGCCGCAAAACCGCCCGTGGTGCGCTATGCGGCCGGCCGGCGGTGATGGCCAGCACCTCGGACGTGTTTTTGCTGTGCAGGTCCACAAAAACAAACGCGCCGCTTGCGCTGCGCGAGACCGAAAGATAAAACGCCGGGTCACTTTCCTCATACACCAATTCCGCATCGCCGCGCCGGCCGTCCACGGCGCGGCGGTAGAGTCGGTAAGGGCGGTGCGTGTGGTCCGGCACGGTGTAGAACACCGTGCGGCCGTCACCGGCAAAGGCCGCCGAGTCGCAGGTGCCGGGAACGCTGTCGCCGAGTGCGTTGCCGGTGGCGAGGTCGGTGAAGTGCAACTCATACAATTCATCGCCGCGGTAATCCACCGACCAGGCCAGCACCCGGTGGTCGGGGCTCACCTCCACCACGCCGACTTCGCAGAATTTTTTCCCCGCGGCCAGCGCGTTGACATCCAGCAGAATTTCCTCGCCCGCACCGTCCACAGCGCGCCGCCGGCAATGGATGCGGTGAGGGCGGCCCTTCTCGGTGCGCGTGTAATACAAAAAACCGCCCTTCGGATACGGCGCGCTGCTGTCGTCCTCGGCGATGTGCGACAGCATTTCCCGGTACAACTTTTCGCGCAATTTTTTTGTGTGCGCGGTTTGCGCCTCGGTGTGGCGGTTTTCCTCCTTGAGATATTCCAGCACCGCCGGGTCGCCGGCATTTCTGAGCCAGAACCACGGATCCTCGCGCGCGTCACCGTGCAGACGGTGGGTGTGCGGCCGTTTTGCCGCCGCCGGTGGTGGTTTGCGCCGCGCCATGCTCAGCGCGGCAGAACGGTTTCGCCGGCGAACAGCGACTCCACGCTCTCGCGCCGCCGGGTGAGAAAATGCCGCGCGCCGTCCACCACCACCTCGGCCGCGCGCGGGCGCGTGTTGTAGTTGGAACTCATCACCGCCGCGTAGGCGCCGCACGTCATCACCGCCAGCAGGTCGCCCGGCGCCGCGCGCAGGGGGCGGCCGGCGCCGAGGAAGTCCGCCGACTCGCACACCGGCCCCACCACGTCGCACGTGTACTCCGGCGCTTCACCCACCGTCTTCACCGGCCGGATCTCCTGCCACGCGCCGTACAGCGCCGGGCGCAGCAGGTCGTTCATCGCCGCGTCCACCACGGCAAAGTGTTTGGCCTGGTTGCGCTTCAGGTACTCCACCCGCGTCAGCAGTACGCCGGCCGCCGCGGCCACCACGCGCCCCGGCTCAATCAGCACCTTCACCTTCATCCGCTGTTTGCGCAGCACACCGAGCAGCGCGGCGACGTACTCGGCCGGCGCCGGCGGCGTCTCGTCACGGTAGCGGACGCCGAGGCCGCCGCCGAGGTCCAGATGCTCCAAAACCGCGCCATCATCCTGCAACTGCCGCGCAAGTTGCAGCACGCGCTCCACCGAGGCGGTGAACGGCGCCAGTTCCAGCAGTTGCGAGCCGATGTGGCAGGCCATGCCGGTGACGCGCAGGTTGGGCATGTCTGCAGCGCGCCGGTACACTTCCCGCACATCGGCGGCCGCGATGCCGAATTTGTTTTGGTTCAGGCCGGTGGCGATGTACGGGTGGGTGCGCGCGTCCACATCGGGGTTGATGCGCAGCGCCACCGGCGCCGTCACGCCCATGTGCGCCGCCACCTGCTGCAGCCGCTCCAACTCCTGCGCCGACTCCACGTTGATGGACAGCACGCCGGCCTCCAGCGCGGCGCGCATTTCGTCCGCGCTCTTGCCGACGCCGGAGAAAATGGTGCGCGCGGCGGCGCCGGCGTCCACCGCCAGCACGCGCGCCAACTCGCCGCCGGAAACAATGTCAAAGCCGGCGCCACAGCGCGCAAGAATATCCAGCACGCCGAGGTTGGAGTTGGCCTTCACGGCGTAACAAACCAAGTGCGGCGCGTCGCCAAAAGCGCGGTCCAGTTCACGCCACGCGCCCTCCAATGCCGCGCGCGCGTAGACAAAACACGGCGTGCCGTAATGCCGCGCAATTTCGCGCAGCGGCACTTGTTCGGCGTGGAGTTCGCCGTTTTTTTCGGTGAAGGCGTTCATGTTTTTTCCGCCGCCGCCGTGGCGGCGCCGGGCGGCACCAGCGGGCCCTTTTGCCCGCAGCCGCCGGCGGTGAGGGCGGCGGCCGCGGCCAGCCACAGCACGACCGGCACGCAACGGAGCGCGCCGCAAATGCGGCTCAGCATTCTTTTTCCTGCGCCGCGATGCGTTTTTCCATGACTGCGGCGGCGGCGCGCACCGCATCCGGCGCGGTGCCGCCGCTGTGGCGGCGCGCGCGCACCGAACCGTCCACGCTGAGGAAGTCAAACACGTCGGACTCAATCACACCGCTGAACTCGCGCATCACCGCCAGCGGCAACTCGGCCAGGCTGAGATTTTCTGCGGCGCAGCGGGCGACGATTTGGCCGGTGACATGGTGCGCGTCGCGGAACGGCACGCCCTTGCGCGCCAGATAGTCGGCGAGGTCGGTGGCGGTGGCGAAACCCTCGGCGGCGGCGGCGCGCATCACATCGCGGTTCACCGTCACCGCATCCATCATCGCGGTGAACACTCCAAGACATGCGGTGACCGTGTTTACACTGTCAAACAGCAGTTCCTTGTCCTCCTGGTTGTCGCGGTTGTAGGCCAGCGGTTGCGCCTTCATCAGCACCAGCGACGCGGCCAGGTTGCCGGCCACCCGCGCGCTCTTGCCGCGCACCAACTCGGCCACGTCGGGGTTTTTCTTTTGCGGCATGATGCTGGAGCCGGTGCAGAATGCATCGCCGACGGTGACGAACCGCCAGCGCTCCGACGACCACAGCACCAACTCCTCGGCCATGCGCGACAGGTGCACCATCAGCAGCGCCGCGGCGGCGTTGAATTCAATGACGAAGTCACGGTCGGAAACCGCGTCCATGGAGTTGCGCGCCACCGAATCAAAATTCATCAGCCGCGCGCTGAGTTCACGGTCCACCGGCCAGGTGGTGCCGGCCAGCGCGGCGGCGCCGAGGGGCGACACGTTGATTCGCCGGCGGCAGTCCGCGATTCGCAGGAAGTCACGTTCCAGCATCTCGGCCCAGGCCAGCAGGTGGTGGCCGAAGGTCACCGGTTGCGCGTTCTGGGTGTGGGTGAGGCCGGGCATCACCGTGGCGGCCTCGCGCCCGGCCCTGGCGGCCAGCCGGCGGCGCGCCGCGCACAGTTGCGCGGCGATGGAGTCGCAGGCGTCGCGCAGGTAAAGCCGCATCGCCGTCACCACCTGGTCGTTGCGCGAGCGCGCGGTGTGCAATTTTTTCCCGGTCTCGCCAATCAGCGCGGTGAGGCGCGCCTCAATGTTCATGTGCACATCTTCCAGCGCCTGCGACCAGGGGAACGTGCCGTCGCGAATCTCGCGCGCGATGGCGGACAGGCCGTCCACGATTTGCGCGCACTCCTCATCGCTGAGCGCGCCGGCCGCGGCCAGCGTTTTGGCATGCGCCACCGAGCCGCGAATGTCGTATTCGGCCAGCGCGCGGTCAAAGCCCACCGACGCGGTGAAAGCCCCGGCGGCATCATCGGCCGCGCCGCTGAAACGCCCGCCCCACATGGCGCGGCCGTCGGCGGCGATGGTTTTTGTTGTTGCCGGCATCGCGCGCAGTATAACAAAGGGGCTGGCGGCGCCGGCGGCGTGTGGTATTTTAAGCGCCATGCATGAAAGTCAGAGTCGCGGCGGCGGTGATGATGCGTTTATCCCCGGCTATCTCGGCGCGCGGTTTTCCAAAGAAGTTAATATTCTGCCGGAGTTAATCGCCGAACTGTGGGAGGAGCGCGAGCGGGCGAAGGTGGAGGACAACCGCGCGCTGGCGCATGCGGTTAAAATCATCATGAACTCTTTTTACGGCGTGCTCGGCTCCTCGGGCTGCCGGTTTTTTTCGCCGCAACTGGCCTCCAGCATCACCCGCCGCGGCCACGAAATTATCGGCCGCAGCCGGGATTTTATTGAAGAGCGCGGGTTGACGGTGCTGTACGGCGACACCGACTCGCTTTTTGTTCTGCTTGACCCGCAACTGGATGCCGGCAGCGCCAAACGTGCCGGCGGTGAACTGGCGGCGGCGCTTAACCAATACTGGCGCGACACGTTGCGCGAGGAGTACGGCATCGCAAGCCACCTTGAAGTTGAACAGGAGTCGCTGTTTGAAAGGTTTCTCATGCCCGCGGTGCGCGGCGCGGCCAAGGGCAGCAAGAAACGTTACGCCGGCACCGTGCGCGGCGCCGATGGTGCAGCCGGACTGGTCATCAAAGGTTTGGAGGCGGTGCGCACCGACTGGACGCCGCTGGCGCGCACGTTTCAGAAAGAACTGCTGCGCCGCGTGTTTGCCGATGAACCGTTCGCCGGCTACATTAAGGAGACTTGCGCGCGGCTGGCGCAAGGGGAACTGGACGGGCAACTGGTGTATGCCAAACGCCTGCGCCGGCCCCTTGCCCAGTACCACAAAAATGTTCCGCCCCATGTGCAGGCCGCGCGCAAAATGAAAAATCCCGGCAGAACGGTGCGCTATGTGATGACCGCCGCCGGCCCCGAGCCGGTGGACGGGCGCGCCATCAAGCCGGACTACGCGCATTACATGGAAAAACAATTGAAGCCGGCCGCCGACGGCATTCTGCATTTTCTCGGCACCGGCTTTGAGCAGGTCACGGAAGAACAACTGAGCATTTTTTAATTTCCCCATGGCGAAAAATTTAACCCTGTGCACGCCCGCGCTGCGGCTGGCGGCATTGCAGTGGGGCGAAACTTCCCCGCGCAAAGTGCTTGCGGTGCACGGCTGGATGGACAACGCGGCAAGTTTTGCCGGCGCCGGGCCGCTTCTCGACTCGCACGTGGTGGCGGTGGATTTGCCCGGCCACGGGCGCTCGGCGCACCGGCCGCGCGGCGCGCACTACCATTTCATCGACTACATCGGCGATGTGCTGGCCGCGGCCGATGCGCTGGGCTGGAAAAAATTTCACCTGCTCGGCCACTCCCTTGGCGCCGGCGTGTGCGCCATCGCGGCCGCGGCGGCGCCCGGGCGCGTGCGCAGCCTGGCGCTGGCGGAGGGCGTGGGGCCGTTCACCGCCGCGCCGAATGCCGACATCGCCGCGCAACTTGCCGCTGCCGTCCACCGCCGGGCGGCGGCCGGGATTGGGCGGCAAAAACCGCCGCGCTGTTATGCGGCGGTGGCGGACGCCGTGCGGGCGCGGCTGGCGGCGGGCGACATGGAGCGCGCCTCGGCCGCCGTGCTGGTGCGCCGCAATCTTAAACGCTGCGCCGGCGGTTTCTGCTGGCGCACCGACAAACGCCTGCTGCTTCCCTCGGCGGTTTACCTTGCCGAGTCGCAGGTGCGGGATTTTCTTAAGCGCATTTCATGCCCGGCGCTGTTAATTCTTGCGCGGCGTTCCACCGTGCTGCCGCCGGTGGTCCTGCGGCGGCGGCGGTTGATTGCAAATTTGCACACCGTGCGGCTGGACGGCGGGCACCACGTGCACCTGGATGATGCGCCGGCGGCGGCCGCGGTACTGCGCCGGTTTTACCGAACTTTGCGGTGAACCGCGCGCCGGTATACAATGCCGCCGCCGCGGAGGCGCGCCATGAGTCAAACGCAAAACAAAACCAAAAACAAAACCAAGACCGGCGGCAAAAAAACCACGGCAAAAAACGGCGCGCAGAATTTCCAGTTTGAGGCCGAGGTGCAGCAACTTCTGAAGTTGATGATTCACTCGCTCTACACGCACAAGGATGTTTTTTTGCGCGAGTTAATTTCCAACGCCTCGGACGCCTGCGACAAGTTGCGCTTTGCCGCCCTCACCGACGGTGCGCTGAAATCCGAGGCGGGCGAGCCGCTGATTCGCATCCGCCACGATGAAAAACAGCGCACCATCAGCGTCAGCGACAACGGCATCGGCATGAGCCGCGACGAAGTGATGGACAACATCGGCACCATCGCGCGTTCCGGTACCAAAAGATTTCTGGAGGCGGCGCAGGCGAAAAAGGGCGACGACCTGAGCCTCATCGGCCAGTTCGGCGTCGGCTTTTATTCAGCGTTCATGGTGGCGGAGAAAGTGGAACTGTGGACGCGCCGCGCCGGCCGCGGCGCTGGCGAAGCGGTGAAGTGGAGTTCCGACGGCGGGGGTTACACCATGGAAAGCGCGCGGCGCGAACAGCACGGCACCGAAGTTGTGCTCCACCTGCGGCGCGACGAAAAACAATTTCTGGACGGCGGGCGCCTGCGCGGCATCATCGCCCGCTACTCCGACCACATTTCCATCCCCATTGAAATGCCGGCGCCGGGCAGGGACGGCGCGTGGGAGGCGGTGAACAAAGGCGCGGCGTTGTGGACGCGGCCGCGCCGGGAAATCAGCGCGCAGGACTACAACAATTTTTACGCCGCCCTGAGCATGGACGCGCAGCCGCCGGCGGCGGTGGTGCACAACCGGGTGGAGGGCCGGATGGATTACATCTCGCTGTTTTTTATTCCGGCGGCGGCGCGGTTTGACATGTTTGACCCGGAGGAGCGGCGCGGGGTGAAACTGTACGTGCGGCGCATTTTCATTCTGGAGGACAGCCGGCTTCTGCTGCCGCGCTACCTGCGCTTTGTGCGCGGCGTGGTTGACGCCGCCGACCTGCCGCTGAATGTGTCGCGCGAATTTCTGCAGCAGGACCGCGGCATCGACACCATGCGCAAAGCATGCGCAAAAAGAATTCTCACCGAGTTAAAACGCATCGCCGGCAAGGATGCGGAAAAATACCAGGCGCTGTGGAATGAATACGGCGCGGTGCTGAAGGAAGGGCTGGTGGAGGATCCGGACAACGCGCCGCTGCTGCTGGAACTCGCGCGCTTCGCCACCACCGCAGGCGATTCCGCACAGCAGAACGTGTCCCTCGCCGAATACACCCGGCGCATGCCGTTCCACCAGAAGGCGGTTTATTACATCACCGCCCAGTCCCACGCCGCCGCCCGGGGCTCGCCGCATCTGGAAATCTTTCGCAAGAAAAACACCGAGGTTCTGCTACTGAGCGACGCCGTGGACGAGTGGCTGGTGGCGCATGTGCCGGCGTTTCAGGACCACCCGCTGAAGTCGGTGGCGCATGGCGAAGTGGACCTGGCCGGTGACGGCGGCAAGGGCGCGGCCGGGGACAACGTTCTTGCCCCGGAGGTGCTGGCAAAACTCAAAGAACTGCTCGGCGGCAAGGTGAAAGCCGTCACCGCCAGCGGCCGCTTGACGGATTCACCGGCCTGCCTGGTGGCCGATGCGCATGAGATGGGCGGCAACATGAAGCGCATCCTCGGCCAACTCGGCCAGGAACTGCCCGAATCCAAACCCATCATGGAACTCAACCCGGCCCACCCGCTGGTTAAACAACTCAGCGTGGACAACGCCGACCTCGCCGACTGGGCCGAGGTGCTGTTCAGCCAGGCCGCGCTGAGCGAAGGCGCCGCCCTCGCCGAACCGGCCGCATATGTGCGCAAGGTGAACGCGCTGTTGACGCGGGGAGTGCTGCGGGGGTGACGCCGGCGCCCGCGTCAGTCCGCCGCCTCCCGCGCATCTTCAATCCCCCGCGCTTCCGCCCCGCTTAGCGGCTCGCCGTTTTTGTCCACGCAGTTTTTCTGAAATACCACCGCGTCGCGCAAAGAGACGCCGGGCTTGATGCGGGTGTACTCCAGCAGGATGCAGCGGTGAAGGTTTGCGCCGGACTGCAGGTGGCAGCCGTGGCCGATCCAGGCCGGGCCGGTGATGGTGCAGTGGGCCTCCACGCGCGCGCCGGCGCCGATGTAAACCGGGCCGGTGATATTTGCGCTGCGCCAGTCCACCGAGGCGTTCAGGCCGGTCCACACTTTGGGGTAGGTTTCCACGCCGGGCATGGCGCCGCCGCGCATGAGTTTCTGGCTGGTGGCCCAGTAGTCCTGCAGGTGGCCGATGTCCATCCATGTGAACGGCATGCGGATGGCGTTCAGCGGCAGGTTTTTTTGCAGGATGAGCGGAAACAAATCGGTGCCGATGTCAAAAAATTCCGCGGGCGGAATTAAATCCAGCACCTGCGGCTCAAAAATGTAAACGCCGGTGTTGGCCAGGTTGGAGCGCGCTTCCCCGGCCGCGGGCTTTTCCTGAAATGACGACACCCGGCCGCCGTCGCCGCACACCACCACGCCGTAGTCGGACACCCGCTCCCGCGGCACTTCGCAGACCGCCAGACTGGCGATGCAGCCGGACTGCCAGTGCTTGCGCACCGCGGCGGTGAGGTCCAGATCCTCAAGCATGGTGTCGCCGCACACCACCAGAAAAGTGTCGTCAAAAAATCCGCTGTGGTCGTGGACTTTTTTCAGGCCGCCGGCCGAGCCCGCCGGCTCCGACACCATCTCGCCTTTGCGAATCGCGCCCTCAAAAGAGTAGCCGATCTCCGCCCCCCAGCGCCGGCCGTCGCCGAAGTAGCGCTCAATGATTTGCGGCAGGTAACTGACATTGACCATGATGCGGTTGAAGCCGTGCGCCACCAGTTGCTCCACCAGGTATTCCATCACCGGCTTGCCAAGCAGCGGAATCATGGGTTTCGGCAGCGCGTAACTCAGCGGGCGCATGCGGGTTCCTTTCCCGGCGGCGAGAATCATGGCTTTCATTGGGACGGCGGAATCGGCGGGGGTCGGCGCGGCACTATAACACGCCGCCGCCGCCGGTGGACGCGGCGGCGGGCGGCGGCGGGTACCTAATTGGCGGTGAAGGTGAGGGCGCCGTTTTTGACGCCCACCTTGACCGTGTCCCCGGCCGCAAAATGGCCGGCCAGCATCCCGCGCGCCAGCGGGTTTTCCACCTCATTCTGAATCACCCGCCGCAGCGGCCGCGCGCCAAACACCGGGTCAAAGCCGGCGTCGGCCAGTTTGTCCAGCGCTTTGCCGTCCAGTTGCAGGCCGAGGCCGCGCTCCTGCATGCGCCGCCGCAATTCGCCGATTTGCATCTCGGCAATGCTGCGCACCATGCCGCGCGCCAGCGGATGAAACACCACCAACTCGTCCACCCGGTTCAAGAACTCCGGGCGAAAATGCGCGGCAACAATGCCGAGCACCGTCTTGCGCACCTCGCCGGCGCGGCCCTGCTCGGCCAGTTCCTGAATCTCCGCCGAGCCCAGGTTGGAGGTCATGATGATCACCGTGTTCCGGAAATCCACGGTGCGCCCCTGGCCGTCGGTGAGGCGGCCGTCGTCCAGCACCTGCAGCAGGATGTGGAACACTTCCGGATGCGCCTTCTCCACTTCATCCAGCAGGATGACGGCGTACGGCCGCCGCCGCACCGCTTCGGTGAGGTGGCCGCCCTCCTCGTAGCCCACATAGCCCGGCGGCGCGCCGATTAAACGCGCCACCGAATGCTTTTCCATGAATTCCGACATGTCCACGCGGATCAGCGCGTCTTCACTGTCAAACACAAACGCCGCCAGCGCCTTGCTGAGTTCGGTTTTGCCGACGCCGGTGGGGCCGAGAAACAAAAAGGAACCGTACGGCCGCCCCGGATCCGACAGCCCGGCGCGCGAGCGGCGAATGGCGTTGGCCACCGCGCTCACCGCCTCGTCCTGGCCGACAACGCGGCGGTGAAGTTCCCGCTCCATGCGCAGCAACTTTTCTTTTTCGCCCTCCAACATGCGCGCCACCGGAATGCCGGTCCAGTGCGACACCACCTCGGCGATTTCCTCGTCGGTGACGCGGTTGCGCAGCAGTTTCATCTCCTTTTCTTTGGCCTGTGCCGCGCCGCCCAGGCGTTTTTCCAGCGCCGGAATGACGCCGTACTGCAACTCCGACAGGCGCGCCAGGTCGCCGGCGCGGTGCGCGGTTTTCATTTCTTCGCGCGCGCGGTCCAACTCCTCCTTGGCCTGCTGCACATCCTGCACCTCGGCCTTTTCCACTTTCCACACTTCATCCAGGTCGGCGTATTCTTTTTCCAGTTTGCCGATCTCCTGTTCAATGCCGCCGAGCCGCTTTTGCGAGGCCGGGTCTTTTTCCTTGCGCAGCGCCTCGCGCTCGATTTTCAATTGAATGATGCGCCGGTCCAGTTTGTCCATGGGCTCCGGGCGCGAGTCGATTTCCATGCGGATGCGGCTGGCCGCCTCGTCCACCAGGTCGATGGCCTTGTCCGGCAGGCGGCGGTCGGTGATGTAGCGGCCGGACAACGTGCCGGCGGCGACAATCGCCGGGTCGGTGATGTCCACGCCGTGGTGCACCTCGTATTTTTCCTTGAGGCCGCGCAGGATGGCGATGGCGTCCGCCACCGCCGGCTCGCGCACCATCACTTTCTGAAAGCGCCGCTCCAGCGCGCCGTCTTTTTCCAGGTATTTGCGGTACTCGTCCAGCGTGGTGGCGCCGATGCAGTGCAACTCGCCGCGCGCCAGCGCCGGCTTCAGCATGTTGCCGGCGTCCATGGCGCCCTCGGCGCGCCCGGCGCCCACAATGTTGTGCAACTCATCAATGAACAAAATCACCCGCCCCTCCTCGCGCGCCAGATCGGCCAGCACCGTCTTCAGCCGCTCCTCAAACTCGCCGCGAAACTTGGCGCCGGCAATCAGCGCGCCGAGGTCAAGCGCCAGCAGGCGTTTGCCGCGCAGGCCTTCCGGCACCTCGCCGTTGACAATGCGCTGGGCGAGGCCCTCCACGATGGCGGTCTTGCCGACGCCGGGTTCGCCGATGAGCACCGGGTTGTTTTTGGTGCGCCGCTGCAGCACCTGCACGGTGCGGCGGATTTCGTCGTCGCGGCCGATGATGGGGTCCAGTTTGCCGCCGCCGGCGCGCTCGGTGAGGTCGACGGTGTAACGTTTAAGCGCGTCGCGCTTTTCCTCGGCGCCGGCGTCGTCCACCGCGCCGCCGCCGCGCACGTTATCAACCGCCTGCTCCACCGCGCTTGCGGTCAGGTTGGCGCGGCGCAGAATGCGGCCGAGTTCACCCTTGTCCTTGAGCGCGGCCAGCAGAAACATCTCGCTGGCGATGAAACTGTCGCCGCGCTTTTGCGCAAACTTGTCGCACAGGTTGAGCAGCCCGGCCAGGTCGCGCGACAGGTGAATCTCGCCGCCGTCCTGGGCCACCGTCGGCAGCCGCGCCAGCGCCTCCTCCACCTGCGCGCGCACCCGGCCGCCGTCGCCGCCGGCGCGGTTGATCAGCGCGGCGACGCCGCTGTCGTCACCGTCCAGCAGCGCAAGCATCAGGTGCAGCGGTTCAATGAAGGCGTGGTCGCGCCCGGCCGCCATGCTCTGGGCGTCGGCCAGGGCGTTTTGCAATCGCGATGTCAGTCGTTCCATTCTCATTTTTTTATAAATGGGGCGCGGCGGCGGCGATTCAAGGCGCGGTTATAATGCAGCCATGAGCGCCGCGCAGGAATACCGGCCGCACCTGGCCCTGGCCCATGCCCTCGCCGACCGCGCGCGCGAAATTGTGCTGCCGTTTTTTCACGCGCCGCAAACCCGCCTCAGTGCCGGGCGCAAAGCCGACCGCAGCCCGGTCACCCAGGCCGACCGCCAGGCCGAGCAGGCCATGCGCGCCATGATTGCCGATGCGTTCCCCGAACACGGCGTGATTGGCGAAGAGTTTGGCGGCGGCGACTCCGGGAACGGCGGCGATGGCGGACTCACCTGGTGCATCGACCCCATTGATGGCACCCGCGCCTTCCTCAGCGGCCGGCCCACGTTCGGAACTCTTATTGCGCTGCTGCAAGATGGTGAACCGGTGCTCGGAATCGTTGACATGCCGCGCCTGGATGAACGCTGGGTGGGCGTGGCTGGTGAACCGACGTTGCGAAACGGTGAACCGTGCCGCGCACTTGCCGCCGGCGCCCTGGCAGATGCCACGTTGCTGTGCACTTCCGCCGAGATGTTTGGCGCCGCCGAGCGGCCGCGCTTTGATGCATTGCGCGGCCGGGTGGCGGAGGCCGGTTTCGGCACCGACTGTTACGGTTACGCGCTGCTTGCTTCCGGTTTTGTGGACATCGTGATGGAGGCCGGCCTGGCGCCCTACGATTTTGCCGCGCTGGTGCCGGTGGTGGAAGGCGCCGGCGGCTGCATCAGCGACTGGAGCGGCGCGCCGCTGGCGGTGGCCGGCGCGCAAAAAAACCACACGGTACTGGCCTGCGCCGGCAAAGAATTGCACGCGCTGGCGCTGGCGGCGATTGCGCGGTGAAAATTTTTCCCGCCGCCCTCACCCTCACCGCCGCCGCTGTCGTCGCCCTCGGCGCGGCGCCCCCGCCCTCGGCGGCGGCGCAGGATGCCCCGCGGCTGGATGCGCTGTTTGCCGAGTTGCAATTAAATCTTGAACGCGCCCGCGCCCGGGAAGTGACGCGGCAAATCTGGCAACTGTGGACCGAAAACGACAACGCCGAAGTGACCGCGCGCATGACTGATGCCGCGCGCGCCATGTCGCAGCGACGTTTCGGCGGCGCGCTGCGCCAATTGAACCGCGTCGTCACCCTCGCGCCGGATTACGCCGAAGGCTGGAACCGCCGCGCCACCGTCCACTACATGATGGGCGAATACGGGCACTCCATCGCCGATGTTAAAAAAACCCTGCAACTGGAGCCGCGCCACTTCGGCGCGCTGTCCGGGCTGGGATTAATTTACATCGCGCTGGAACAATACGCCGCCGCCCTCGCCGCTTTGGAAAACGCGCTCAAGCACAACCCCCACCTGGACGGCGTGAAACAAAATATTGAATTCGTCACCCGCAAGTTATACGGCGACCCGACTTAAGCCAGTACTTGCGCCAGCCACGCGCCCAGCGCGCGCAACTCTTCGGCGCACACCCCATGCTCCACCGGCCACAGCCGCGGCCGCACCGCAAAACCGGCGGCGCGCAATTGTCCACAACTGCGCTCGGCAAAAACCGCCGGCACCATGGAGTCGTGCGCGCCGTGGGCGCAAAAAATCGGCAGCGCGCGGTTTTGCTCATGCACATTGGCCAAAACAGAACGCGCCGCCGGCAGCCACGCCGACAGCACTGCCGCGCCGGCCAGCCGCCCGGCGTACTGCAATGCGGTGTACAGCGCAAGCGCGCCGCCCTGCGAAAAACCGGCCAGCACGATGCGCGCGGTGGCGATGCCTTTTTCGTTCTGTTCGGCAATCAGCGCGCGCACCAGTTCGGCCGAGTGGCGCATTCCCTCCTCGTCCTCCACCGCGCCTTCGGTGAGGGCGGCGATGTCAAACCAGCCGCGCATCACCATGCCGCCGTTCAACGTTATGGGCCGCGGCGGCGCGTGGGGAAAAACAAAACGCGCGCATAAATTTTCCGGCAGCGCAAGTTGCGGCACCGCGCCGGCGAAGTCATGGCCGTCGGCGCCGAGTCCGTGCAGCCAAATCACCGCGCAATCCGGCGCGCCGTTGCCGTGGGTGGTTTCAATGAATTCCAACATGGTGTTTTTTGGTATGGTATCGCGCAACCGAGGCAGCCCGGAGAAAAACATGAGCGCTTACATCATCGCCGAAGTCACGGTCAACGACGCCGGGGAATACGAAAAATACAAACCGCTGGTGGCGCCGACTTTGGTTCCGTACGGCGGAAAATATATCGCCCGCGGCGGCGCGGTGCAAACATTGGAAGGCGGCCGCGCCCCGGCGCGCACGGTCATCATTGAATTTCCCGATGCGCAAAAAGCGCGGGCCTGGTGGGGGTCGGAAGAATACGCCGCCGCCAAAAGCATCCGCCAGGCCGCCGCCGCCACCGACATGATCCTCGTGGAAGGGCTGGAGTGAACGGCGGCCGCCATCCGCCATCGGACGAGACTCTGGCAAGCAGCCTGCGCGGCGCCGAGGCGCGCCTGGCCGGCGTCGCCCACCGCACGCAAATCGCCACCTGCGCCGCCCTGGACCGGGCCGGCGGGCGGCGGGTTTTTCTCAAGTGTGAAAACCTGCAGCGCGGCGGCGCGTTTAAGTTTCGCGGCGCCTTCAACACCGTCGCCCAACTGGAAGAGCCAGCGCGGCGGCGCGGCATTGCCGCTTTCTCTTCCGGCAACCACGCCCAGGCGGTGGCCATCACCGGCGGCATGTTCAGCGCGCCGGTGCACCTGGTCATGCCCGAAGACGCCTCAAAGGTGAAGGTCAACGCCTGCCGCGGCTACGGCGCGCGCGTCACTTTCTGCAAGTCCGCCGCCGAGCGCGAGCAGGTTTGCGCCGAACTGGCCGCGCGCGATGGCCTCACCGTGGTGCCGCCCTTTGACCACCCGCACATCATCGCCGGCCAGGGCACCGCCGCGCTGGAGTTGCTGGACGACGTGGCCGATTTGGATGAAGTGGTTGTCCCCTGCGGCGGCGGCGGTTTGCTCAGTGGCTGCGCGGTCGCCGCCAAGCACAAAAACCCGAAGTGCAAAGTCATCGGCGTTGAACCGCAACTCGGCGACGACGGCGTCCGCTCGTTTACCAGCGGCGTTTTGCAAACCGCGCCCGACTGCCGCAGCATCGCCGACGGCACGCGCACCCTGTCCCTCGGCGAATTAAATTTTGCCGTCATCCGCCGCTTTGTGGACGCCATGCTGAGCGTCAGCGAGGAGGAAATTAAACACGCTGTCAGGTTTTTGTTTCACCGCGCCAAATTAGTGGTGGAACCGTCGGGCGCGCTGGCGGTGGCGGCGCTGCTGGCGCACAAACTGCCGCGCCCGTTCATGCACCAGCGCTGCGGAATCGTGCTCAGCGGCGGCAACGTGGACGGGGCGGTGATGGCGGCGATATTGGACCCCGCCGGCAATGGCGAGGGTGGGGTAGAATCCGCCGCATGAAAACGCGCACCGAAAAAGACAGCCTCGGCGAAATCCAGGTGCCGGCGGACCGCTACTGGGGCGCGCAAACGCAGCGCTCGCTGCAGAATTTTAACATCGGCGGCCAGCGTTTCCCGGCGGCGGTGGTGCGCGCTTTCGGCACGGTCAAAAAAGCCGCCGCCCTCACTAACCGCGACCTCGGCAAACTGGCCGGCGACAAGTGCAAGTTAATTGTGCGCGCCTGCGACGAAGTGATTGCCGGCAAACTGGACGAGCATTTCCCGCTGGTGGTGTGGCAGACCGGCAGCGGCACCCAGTCCAACATGAACGCCAACGAGGTGATTTCCAACCGCGCCATTGAACTGGCCGGCGGCGTGATGGGCGGCAAGGCGCCGGTGCATCCCAACGACGATGTGAACATGTCGCAGTCTTCCAACGACTGTTTTCCGACGGTGATGCACATCGCCGCGGCCGGGGAAATCAACGCCGAACTGCTGCCGGCGGTGCGCGGGTTGCGCGGCACGTTGGAGGGCAAGGCGCGCGAGTTTGACGGCATCGTAAAAATCGGCCGCACCCACCTGATGGACGCCACGCCCCTCACCCTCGGCATGGAGTTTTCCGGTTACGCCGCGCAACTGGCCTTCGCCGAAGGTGAAATCACCCATGCGCTGGACGGCTTGTACGACCTCGCCCTCGGCGGCACCGCGGTGGGCACCGGCCTGAACGCGCCGCCCGGTTACCCCGCCGCGGCCGCCGCCCGCATCGCCGAGTTAAGCGGCCTGCCGTTTCGCAGCGCGCCGAATAAATTCATGGCCCTCGCCGCCCACGATGCCATCGTCACCGCCAGCGGCGCGCTGCGGCATCTTGCAACCGCGGCCATGAAGATCGCCAACGACATCCGCATGCTGGCCAGCGGTCCGCGCTGCGGCATCGGCGAGATCACCATCCCGGCCAACGAGCCCGGCAGTTCCATCATGCCCGGCAAAGTCAACCCGACCCAGTCCGAAGCGCTGACCATGGCCGCCGCGCAGGTGATGGGCAACGACGTGGCCATCGGCATCGGCGGCGCCAGCGGCCACTTTGAATTGAACGTGTTCAAGCCCATGATGATTCACAACCTGCTGGAGTCGGTGCGCCTGATGGCCGACGCGTGCAACAGTTTCAGCAGCAACTGCGCCGCCGGCATCAAGCCCGACCGTGCAGTGATAAAAAAACACCTGAACAATTCGCTGATGCTGGTCACCGCCCTGAACCCGGTCATCGGCTACGACAAAGCCGCCCAAATCGCCAAAACCGCCCACGCCGACGGCTCAACCTTGCGCGAGGCGGCGGTGAAACTGGGATTGCTGAGCGGGGAGGAGTTCGACCGGCATGTGCGGGCGGAGGGGATGGTGGGGGG
>JAPPPZ010000047.1 GCA_028817275.1 Gammaproteobacteria bacterium | reverse complement strand
TGCAACAGCGGCGAAAGTTTTCGCCATGCGGTTTTTGATTGCGTGGAACATGATGTCCTCCTCTGTGGGTTGGTGAAGTTGTGGTTTATTGCGGCGGCAGAGTCGCCATCATCGCCGCCAGCCGCTTGGAGGCATCGTCCAGCAGGCGGCGCATCCGCCCGGCGGCCTCATGCTCGTCGCGGCCGGCAATCGCTTCTGCGACCGTGCGGTGAAACGGAATGGACAGAATATTTTCGTCCGGGGTTTTGTTGGTCAGGCGGATGCTGGTCAGGAGCGCGGCGTAAATCACGCCCTCCAGCGCGGTCAGAAATTCGTTGTGCGCCGCCTTCAGAATCGCGGAATGAAAACCGGCGTCGGCAATCACAAAAGATTCGGTGTGGGCGCTGGTTTTTTCCATGTTTTCAATCGCCGCATTAATTTTGCGCACATCATTTTCAGTGGCGCGTAGCGCCGCCCACCCGGCCGCCGCCGGCTCCATGGCCGCGCGCACCTCCATCAGGCGCATCAGCATGCGCGGACACGGCGGCGCCGCCTGGTGCCAGGCCAGCACATCCTCATCCAGCAGCCGCCAGTCGCTGCGCGGCGTCACCCGCGTGCCCACTCCCCGCCGCACGGTGATCAGCCCCTTGGCGCTGAGAATCTTAATCGCCTCGCGGATAATCGTACGGCTGACCCGAAACCGCCGCGCCGCCGCATCCTCGTCCTCCACCAGGTCGCCCGGCTGGTAAACCCCGCAAACAATCCGCCGCCCCAGTTCCCCCGCCACCTGCGACGACAAGCCCATGGCCATGCCGCTGGAGCCGGTGAGGTGGTAATAGAGCGGTTCGTTCATGTGATAAAAGGAAACATAATATGTTTGGGTTGTCAACTCCGCATGAAATGGTGGTTTGGAGTGCGGAAATGACGGTGCGGGGGATGGAGGCGGCGGTCTGGGATGCGGGAACGGTGGTTGCAGGGGCCGGAATGGTGGTTTAAGGGGCGGAAACGGTGGTAACGGCGCCGGAAGTGTCCTTGTCCGGGTGAAAGCAGGGTTGCATTGCGGCCAAACGGTTTGTAAACTGCGCCCATCCCGCCCGCCGTCAGCGTCCGAAAAACCGCATAAAACCGGGCTTTTTTTCAATCACATGAGGCTTGCCCGGCCATGCCGGTTTCCCCGCCCACCGCCGCCCTCACCGCCGCCGTCCTGAGCGAGGCGCTGCCCTACATTCAGCGTTTTCACGGCCGCACGTTGGTCATTAAATACGGCGGGCATGCGATGGTGGATGAGGGGCTGAAAAAAAGTTTTGCCCGCGATGTGATTCTGCTGAAACTGGTGGGGATGAACCCGGTGGTGGTGCACGGCGGCGGGCCGCAAATCAGCCAGGTGCTGGAACAGATCGGCAAGAAGTCCACCTTCATCGACGGCATGCGCGTGACCGACCGCGAGACCATGGACGTGGTGGAAATGGTGCTGGGCGGATTGGTGAACAAGGAAATCGTCAACCTCATCAACGGCGAGGGCGGCAGCGCAGTGGGTTTGTCGGGCAAGGACGGCGGCATGATCCGGGCGCGCAAACTGCGCCTGAGCCGCGGCGACCCGCGCGCGAAAAAATCGGAAATCATGGACATGGGCCATGTGGGCGAGGTGTCGGAAATTAATCCGCATGTGGCGGAGGTTTTGTTCCGCCACAATTTTATTCCGGTAATTGCGCCCATCGGCATCGGCGAGGACGGCGCGACCTGCAACATCAACTCGGACAACGTCGCCGGCCGGCTGGCGGTGGCGTTGCGCGCCGAGAAACTGGTGCTGCTGACCAACACCCCGGGCGTGCTGGATGCGCAACAAAAAACCATCAGCCGCCTCAGCCTCGGCGCGGTGGAAAAACTGACCGCGGAAAAAATCATCCACGGCGGCATGCTGCCGAAAGTGGCCTGCGCGGCGGCGGCGGTGGAGGGCGGCGTGGCCAGCGCGCACATCGTGGACGGCCGCGCCACCCATGCGGTGCTGCTGGAAATCTTCACCGACCATGGCGTCGGCACGTTAATTGAGCGCGGTTAATCCTCGCTGAGTTCGTTCCACTGAATTTTTTTGTAGTCAAAATGCGACGCCACGGTCGGCTTCACCACCGCAAAGTACGGCGACAAGTCAAAATCGCGCGGCGCGTACAGACTGTGGTGGCGGATGTGGTAGATTTCTTTTTCGTGGAGTAAAAACCGCTGCGACGGCGGGCGCTTTTCCACAAAAGGAAGAATCGGATAACGAATGGACTGAAAAGCCTGGGCGATGAGTGTGGAGCAAATCGCGCGGCTGGGGTCGCCGCTGCCGAGGGCAATCATGCGGCGGCGCAGGCGCACCGGCACCGGCGGCGTCGGCAGCAGGTAGCGCATCAGGTCAAAAAGATTTTTCAGGTCGTAGGACTTGCCGATGCTGTCGATCATGTAGCGCACCACCCGCTCGCGGTCACCGTCGGTGAGGCCCACGGCGCGGCAGATGCGGGTGTTGAATTTTTCGTATTTGGAAACCGGCGACGCAACCACGCCCTGGCTGAGTTCGGCCTCCACCAGCGCGCACGGCTCACCGTCGGCGGCGGCGTGGCCGGCCAGGGGCCCGGTGTAAAACGCAAGATGCGACCAGGTGGACTGGGTCAGGTATTTAATCGCCGAACTAATGCGCGCGTTGCCCTCCACCAGCAGCACGTCGCCGGGGCGCAGGTGCCGGCGCAGGGTGGACACATCGTGCACCGAAAACGGCTCGTAGCGCCGCAGCGGTTTTTCAAGATAGCGCGCCAGACGTGCGCCGATGTTGCGGACCGCGGAATCCCACATAAAAAATCTCCGGCCTTTTTTAAGGGTGAGGGTGAGGGTTTATGTTAGCAGACCGCGCAACTTCACCGCCGCCGTGCTACTGTTATGCGCGGTGCGCTACTCCCTTTACACGCTGGCAAAAAATGCCGTCACCGGCCACCGCCGCTGGCCGCCGGCGTGGCGGCAGCCGCAGCCGAAAAAAAAATACGCGGTGGTGGTGATTGGCGGCGGCGGGCACGGCCTGGCCACCGCCTATTACCTGGCGCGCAACCACGGCATGTGCGATGTCGCGGTGCTGGAAAAAAGTTACCTCGGCGGCGGCAACACCGGGCGCAACACAACTATCGTCCGCTCCAACTACCTGCTCGACGCCAACGCGAAGTTTTACGAGCACTCCCTTAAACTGTGGGAAAAATTGTCGCAGGACTTAAATTTCAATTTAATGTTCAGCCAGCGCGGCGTGCTCAACCTGGCCCACTCCGACCCGCAACTGGACGAGTTTGCGCGGCGCGGCAACGCCATGCGGCTGAACGGCATTGACGCGGTTTTTTTGGACCGCGCAGGGGTGCAGGCCAAGGTGCCGCTTCTGGACTGCTCGCCGCGCACCCGGTTCCCGGTGATGGGCGGCCTGCTGCAGCCGCGCGCCGGCACCGCCCGCCACGACTCGGTGGCCTGGGGTTATGCGCGGGCGGCCAGCGCGCGCGGCGTGGACATCATTGAAAACTGCGAAGTCACCGCCATGCGCCGCGCCGGCGGCCGCATCAGCGGCGTCGACACCAGCCGCGGTTTCATCCAGGCCGGCAAGGTGGCCATCGCCGTCGCCGGCAACTCAAGCCGCCTCGCCGCCATGGCCGGGCTGCGGCTGCCCATTGAGTCGCACGTACTGCAGGCCATGGTCAGCGAGCCGGTGAAGCCGGTGCTGGACACCGTGGTCACCAGCGGCATTGCGCATATGTACATCAGCCAGTCCGACAAGGGCGAGTTGGTTTTCGGCGGCGACCTGGACGGCTACAATTCCTACGCCCAGCGCGGCAACCTGCCGGTGCTGGAGCACATTATCCAGGCCGCGGTCACCCTGTTCCCGGCCGTCTCGCGCATGCGCCTGCTGCGCACCTGGGGCGGGGTGATGGACATGAGCATGGACGGCAGCCCCATTATCGGCAAACTGCCGCCGCCGAATTTATATTTCAACGGCGGCTGGTGCTACGGCGGCTTCAAGGCGACGCCGGCCTCCGGCTGGTGCTTCGCCCACACCATCGCCAACGACGCGCCGCACCCGCTGAACGAGGCCTTCACCCTGTCGCGGTTTCAGCGCGGTTTTTTAATTGACGAGAAAGGCGCCGGCGCGGCGCCGGGGGCGCACTGATGCTGTTAATTCAGTGCCCGCACTGCGGCGCGCGCGCGCAAACCGAGTTCACCTACGGCGGCGACGCCACGCGCGAGCGGCCGGCGCCGGAGTCGGTGACGGCGGAAGAGTGGCTGGACTACGTTTACCTGCGCGACAACCCGCGCGGGCCGCATCTGGAATGGTGGCACCACGCCGCCGGCTGCCGGCGGTGGCTTAAATTGCGCCGCGACACGGCGACGCACAAGTTTGTGCCATGAGCGCGCAGCCATTTCGCGCGCCGCATGGCGGCCGCATCGACCGGCGGCGGCCGCTGGGGTTTACGTTTGACGGCGCCGCGTTCAGCGGTTTTCACGGCGACACCCTGGCCTCGGCCCTGGTGGCCAACGGCGTCACCCTGGTCGGGCGCAGTTTCAAGTACCACCGGCGGCGCGGAATTTTGTCGGCCGGCGTGGAGGAACCCAACGCGCTGGTGCAACTCGGCGCCGGCGCCCGCACCGAGCCGAACATGCGCGCAACACAGGTGGAGTTGACCGGCGGACTCGCCGCGCGCAGCCAGAACCGCTGGCCGTCGCTGCGCTTTGATGCCGGCGCGGTGAATAATTTTTTCTCGCCGCTGCTGCCGGCCGGGTTTTACAACAAAACTTTCAAGTGGCCGCCGGCATGGTGGATGGGCTACGAATTTTTTATCCGCCGCATGGCCGGCCTGGGCCGCGCGCCGTCCGCCGCCGACCCGGACTGCTACACCCGCCGCTTCGCCCACTGCGACGTGCTGGTGGTGGGCGGCGGTGCGGCCGGCCTGGCCGCCGCCCGCGCGGCTGCAAACGGCGGGGCCAAAGTTTTTCTGCTGGAACAGGACTTCTGTTTTGGCGGCGCGCTGCTTGCAAGCGACGCGGAGATTAACGGCGCTGCCGCGGCCGACTGGGTGGACGGTGAAGTGGACTTCCTGAACGGTGCACCCGGCGTCACCCTGCTTGCGCGCACCGCCGCTTTCGGCGTCTACGATGACAATTTAATTTGCGCCTGCCAGCGGCTTGGCGGTGGTGAAGTTTTTGATGCAGAAAAAACCAAAAAACCGCGCCAGCGTCTGTGGTGGATTCGCGCGCGGCGCGTGGTGCTGTGCAGCGGCGCGCTGGAACGGCCGCTGGTGTTTCCCGGCAACGACACGCCGGGGGTGATGCTGGCCGCCGCCGCCGTCACCTACGCCCGCCGCTTCGCCGCGCTGGCCGGCAGAAACGCGGTGGTGTTCACCAACAACGACAGCGCTTACGACGTCATTCCGGCGCTGCATGAAGCGGGCGGCGCGGTGGCGATGGTGGTGGACAGCCGCGAGGGCGGGGCCGGCGCAGCCGCGGCCGCGCTTGCCGAGCAGCACGGCGTCACCGTCCGCCGGGGCGCGGTGGTGACGGCGGTGCGCGGCGGCCGGCGGGTGCGCGGCGCGGTGGTGGACAGGGCGGCGGCGACGGTGGACTGCGATTTGCTGTGCGTCTCCGGCGGCTGGAATCCGACGGTGCACCTGTTCTCCCAGGCGCAGGGCCGGCTGCGCTACGCCGACGGCATCGCCGCCTTTGTTCCCGACGGCGGCGCCGATAACTTCACCGCCGCCGGCGCCGTCACCGGCGAGAGCGGCACCGCAGGATGCATCGCCGCCGGCGCTCATGCCGGTGCCGCCGCCGCAGCCGCCGTATGTGGAGTCGGAGTCACCGTTAGCGACGCTGCAACCGTCACCGTCACCGGTGATTTATGCGCATCCATGGAACCAATCACCGCGTTGTGGACTGTGGACGGCGGGCGTGGCAAGGCTTTTGTCGACTTTCAGAACGACGTCACCGCCGCCGACATCGCCCTCGCCCACCGTGAAGGCTACAGCAAAGTGGAGCACCTGAAACGCTACACCACCCTCGGCATGGGCACCGACCAGGGGCGCACCAGCGGCGTCATCGGCGCGGCCATCATGGCCGGTTTGTGCGGGCGCACGATCGGCGCCGGCGGCGCCACCACTTTCCGCCCGCCGTTCACCGCTGTCACTCTCGGCGCCATCGCCGGCGCCGAGCGCGGCGCCGAATTCATGCCGCTGCGGCGGTCGCCGCTGCACCATTGGCACGTGAACAACGGCGCGGTGATGGTCAATGTGGACCTGTGGCAGCGCGCGCAATTTTATCCGCGCGGCGGTGAAACCATGATGCAGGCGGTTAACCGTGAGGCGCGGCATGTGCGCGAGAAAGCCGGGCTGGTGGATGTGTCCACGCTGGGAAAAATTTGCATCCGCGGCCGCGACGCCGGGGTTTTTCTCGAGCGCGTTTACATTAACAAGTGGACCACACTGCGCGCCGGCCGCTGCCGTTACGGTTTAATGCTGCGCGAGGACGGTTTTGTGCTGGACGACGGCACCACCACGCGCATCGCCGGCGGCGAATATTACATGACCACCACCACCGCGCGCGCCGCCGAGGTGCTGGCGCATCTGGAGTTTTATGCGCAAACGGTGTGGCCGGAGTTACAGGTGCATCTTGACTCGGTCACCGACCAGTGGGCGGCGGCCGCGCTGGCCGGGCCCAGGGCGCGGGAAGTGCTGGCGGCGGCGGTGGACCGAGGCGCGGCGGTGGACAACGATGCGCTGCCGTTCATGGGTTATGCCGAGGCGGCGGTGGACGGCTGTCCGGTGCGTTTGTTTCGCATCACTTTTTCCGGCGAGCGCGCATATGAAGTGCACACGCCGGCCGACTACGCCGAGGCGGTGTGGTCGCGGCTGCTTGCCGCCGGCGCCGGCTTCGGCATCGCGCCCTACGGCACCGAGGCGATGAATGTGCTGCGCATTGAAAAAGGCCATGTCACCGGCGCCGAGTTGGACGGCACGACGCTGGCCGCTGATTTGGGTTTTGCGGCGATGCAAAAAGCGGACGGCGACTTCATCGGCAGACGTTCGCTGGAACGCCCGGGCTTCCAAGCGCCGCGCATGGAGTTGGTGGGGCTGGCCGCCGATGACGACAAACCCATCGCGCGCGGCGCGCAGTTAATCAGCGAGCCGGGCCTGCCGGCGCAGGCGGTGATGGCGGGGCATGTGACCTCGGCCTGTTACAGCGCAAACCTGAACAAGGAAATCGCGCTTGCGCTGCTGCGCGGCGGGCGCGGGTTGCACGGCGGAAAAATGTTTGCGGCTTCACCGCTGAGCGGCGCGAGCACGCCGGTGACGGTGACTTCACCGGTGTTCATCGACCCGCCGGGGGAGCGCGCCCGTGGCTGACAAGCGCAAATCGGCCCTTGGCGGCGGCGCGCCGAAGAAATTTTCCTGCGCCGGCTTCACCGTCACTGAACTGAGGCCGTCGGCCATCGCGCAACTGAGCGGCGCGCCGGCGGAAAATTTGCGCGGCGCTTTCAGCCTCGCCGCAGCGCCGCGGGCCGGGGGCTCGGCGGCGATTGATGGCGCGCGGTTTTTATGGAACGGCCCGGGGATGTTCCTTGCGGTGGCCGGGGGGGCCGCGCCGGAGGCGTGGTGTGAACAATTATCCGCGGCGCTGCCTGAGGCCGCCGTCACCGACCTGAGCCATGCCCGCTGCGTGCTGCGGCTTGCCGGGGCGGCGGCGGCGGACGTGCTTGCCACCGGCTGCCCGGTGGATTGCGGCGGGCTTGAGAATGATTCCTCCTTCGCCAGCCACTTCGGGCATTTTAATGTGCTGGTGGATTTTCGCCATCGTGGGGAAATGGATTTGTATGCGCCGCGGAGTTTCGGCGAGGCGCTGTGGGGGCATCTGCGGCATCTTGGGGTGGAGTTTTCCTGATGTGCGCCGATAAAAAAATGGTGGGCCCGGCGGGACTTGAACCCGCGACCTATGGATTATGAGTCCACTGCTCTAACCGCTGAGCTACAGGCCCACTTTTAATATCGGCATTGCTCTTGCCGACATTCTCTCCTCCAATTCTATTATTTTAACTCCCTTGCCATATTCTTTTACCAGCCGCCATTTTCCATCATGGTTTTCCGGGGCGAACACGCTTAATGTCGGCTTTTTGGTCAGCGCGTAAAGCACCCCACAAACCTTATATTGGTTGTGGTGCGCTTGCATTTTCTCATATTCATTTGGAGTGAGTTCAAAATGAAATCGACCGCCCTTGTGGCCCTTCACTTCAAGGAGCAGTTCTTCATCATTTTTCTTCGCCACTAAATCCCAGCCGCAGTTATGCCGCTCCACAGATTTAATTGTGTAGCCTTTGTTTTTGTAAAATTGCCAAACTTCACTCACAGCAATTTTCTCGATGCTGCGAATTTCATCCGCGTCAGTCTTCTGACCGTGATGACGCTCGCGCAATGTCGTAGGTGTGCGCATGTATTCCCGCAGTTCTTTTTTGAACTGGACAACGGCATTGTTTTTTTCCTCGCCATACCAAATATTGGACCGGCCCGGAAAACCCTGCTGGCCGCTTTTCACCTCAAAAACTCTGGCCGCGGTCGGAAGTAAAACAGCGTGGTCCTCCCCGGTCCAGCACAAATAACCGTACTCGGGGCGCTTGTCTTTGTTGTATGCTTTGTGAATAACCGTCGCGTTTTTATACCATCCAACCACAACTTGGCCGCATGTCGGATGCTGTGCAATGAACGCGATGTCCACACCCGAAAGTTTTTCACCTCGTTGCCACGATTGGCTGTGCGAAATTTTCTGGAGGTCGATTCCAGAATTATTCTTCGTCATCACATATCCGTAGCAATGTCCATCTTGCTTTTCGAAATTCCACATCTCACCGCCGTCGCGGTGCTCTTCAACGTAAGAACCGCCGCCCTGGATTTCATCCCGGTCCCGGCCGGCGTAATAGTCCATCCATCCGATTCTGAACAGCAGCAATGGATTGGTTTTATTCATCGCAGAAGTCCCCAATCCTCAACCCCTTCCTCTCCATCACCCCCCGCAATTTCGCCAGCGCGGCCGTTTCGATTTGCCGCACGCGCTCGCGGGTGAGGTTCAGGGATTCGGCGATTTCCTGCAGGGTGTAGTCGGTGTTCATGCCGATGCCGAAACGCATGTGCAGGATTTTTAACTCGCGCGCGCTGAGGGAGTCGGTGAGGGCGTTGCCATCGGCGGGCAGCAGCGTTTCCAGCGTGCCCCGCTCGGACGGCGACAGCAGCAGCAAGTCGGCCTCATCGATTGCATGCGCCGCCGCCATCACAGATTCTCCAGCCGCCGCCGCCGCGACTCGTGGCGCAACTTGCGCAGCGCCTTGGCCTCGATTTGGCGGATGCGCTCGCGGGTGACGTCAAATTGTTTGCCCACTTCCTCCAGCGTGTGGTCGTTGTTCATGTTGATGCCGAAGCGCATGCACAGCACTTTCGCCTCCCGCGGCGCGAGGCCGTTGAGAATTTCCTGCACCGCCTGGCGCATGCTGGCGTCGGTGGTGGAGTCCAGCGGCATCACCGCGGACTTGTCCTCGATTAAGTCGCCGAGCACCGAGTTTTCATCGTCGCCAATGGGCGTCTCGGTGGAGATCGGCTCCTTGGCGATTTTCAGCACCTTGCGCACCTTGTCCTCGGGCATTTCCATGAGCACCGCGAGTTCGTCGGGCAGCGCCTCGCGGCCGTGTTCCTGCAGGAACGAGCGCTGCACACGGTTGAGTTTGTTGATGGTCTCAATCATGTGCACCGGGATGCGGATGGTGCGCGCCTGGTCGGCGATGGAGCGGGTGATGGCCTGGCGAATCCACCAGGTGGCGTAGGTGGAAAATTTGTAGCCGCGGCGGTACTCAAACTTGTCCACCGCCTTCATCAGGCCGATGTTGCCCTCCTGAATCAGGTCGAGAAACTGCAGGCCGCGGTTGGTGTATTTCTTGGCGATGGAAATCACCAGCCGCAGGTTGGCCTCCACCATTTCCTTCTTGGCGCGGCGCGCCTTGGCCTCGCCGATGGACATGCGGCGGTTGATGTCCTTCAACTCGGCCAGGGGCAGGCAGGCGGTTTCCTGCAACTGCAGCAGTTTCTGCTGCGCCGCCTTGAAGTCCGGCTTGAAACTTTGCAGCACCGCGGCGTCACCCTCGCCGCTGCGCGCCAGCCGGGTGAAGGTCATGGGGCTGGTTTCGTGGCCGACGAACACCTCAAGAAATTTCTTGCGCGAGATGCAGGCGCGCTTGACGCAGATGTCGTGAATCTCCCGCTCGCGCAGGCGCATCTCTTCCACATGCGATTTGGCGATGGCGGTGAAGGCGTCCACCTGTTTCGGCACGAAATGAAACTGCAGAAACTCGGCGGCCAGTTTGGCTTGGTTTTTCTGCACCGGCGAACTGCCGATGCCGTACCTTTTGGCGCCGTTGGTGAGGTTTTTATGCAGTTTGCGCATGCGCGCGAAGCGGTCCATGGCGTCCTTGTAGTCCAACTTCGGCAGCACCGGCTCGTCTTCCTTGATTTTAATTTTGGCGCGCCGCGCCTCGGCTTTGCGCTGCGCCTTGGCCTTGGCGGCGGCCGGGTTGGGCACCGGAATGGGCGCCTCCTCGGCATCGGGGTCGATGAGTTTCACCACCAAATCGCGCAGGGTTTTCTCGTCCACCACCCGGTCCGTCGCCGCCACCAGCGCGCCAATCACCGCCGGGCAGGTGGCGAGCGCCGCGAGAATCTGGCCGAGCCCGTCCTCAATGCGCTTGGACAGGTCAATCTCGTCCTTGCGCGTCAGCAGGTCCACCGTCCCCATCTCGCGCATGTACATCCGCACCGGGTCGGTGGTACGGCTGATCTCGCTCTCCACCGCCGCGGTCAGCGCGGTCTCGGCCTCCTCGGTGGACTCGTCGTCATCGGGCTGGCCGGCTTTCAGCATCAGGCCGTCGGTGTCCGGCACCTTGTCGTACACCGGAATGCCCATGGCGCTGATCATGCTCACCATGCTCTCGATCTGGTCGGGGTCGTGCATCTCGTCGGGCAGGTGGTCGTTGATTTCCTGGTAGGTCAGAAACCCGCGCTCGCGCCCCATGCGGAACAGTTTCTGCAGTTCGGAACTGCCGGCGGCAACCGCATCGGCGGCGCCCCGGGCCTGGGATTTGGCTTGGGATTTGGCGGCCGGCCGGGCCGGGTTGGCGGTTTTTTCTTCGCGTTTCATTGGGGCACCTGTGGTTGCGGTTTCGGGGTTTTTTGCCGCTGGCGGCGCGCGGCCCTCACCTTGGGGCTTCACCCTTGGCTGTGGCGCGCGCAAAAACGTCTCCTATTATACCATGACCCCGGATTTTTTTTATGCACACTCAGGCGCCGGCGGCTGCCTTGTCCTTGCCAGCCGCTTTCATCAGGGTTTTCAAGCGTTCTTTTTCCGCCGGGCTGAGGCCGTCGGCGCTGTTTTTGGCCAACAACCGGTCAATTTCCCGGCGGCGCGGCCAGGTTTTCAGCAGTTTTTTCAGAATCCCGCGAAATTCCGGCTCAAACTTGTCCGGCAACAGATGATCCCACGAGGCTAATTTTTCAAGGTGGGGGAAATTCGCGGTGCCGCGGTAACGTTCCACCAGCGCCGCCGTGCCGAGTTTGGGCCGCTCGCGCAGCGCCTCCACCAGTTCGGCCAGCAGTTCAGCCCCCGGCGTACCGGCGGCGCGCAAGTCGGCGTCCGCCGGCACCAGTTGCGCCAGCGCCGGCTGCTGCACCAGCATGCTGATGGCGCGCGCCACCGGCGAGAGTTTGGCCCCCGCCGGCGCTATTCCGGAGTCCGGGGGCGCCGTTCCCGCCCCCGGACTCACCGTTCCAGCCCCCGCCCGTTGCAAGGTGCGCCGGCCGACGCCCAGACTGCGCGCCATTTCCACCGCGCTGAGGCCGGCCAGCGCCGCCAGCCGGTCGCTCACCACCTGCTGCAGCACCTCCTGCCCCATCCGCGCCACCAGCGGCCGCGCCAACTCGGCCAGCCGCGCCGGTCCGTCCAGTTGATTCAGGTCCACCGACTCGCGCAGATGCTGCAGCAAAAACGCCGGCAGCGGCTTTGCTGCGGCGATGCGCTTTTGCATTTCCCCGGCGCCCGCCTTGCGCACCACCGTGTCCGGGTCGTCGCCGCCCGTAAGCAGCAGAAACGACGCCGACTGCGCATCCTTCAACAGCGGCAGGCAAACCTGCAGCGCCTTCCACGCCGCCGCCCGCCCGGCGCGGTCGCCGTCAAAACAGAACACGACTTCATCCACAACCCGAAACAGCCGCGCCAGGTGGCGGTCGGTGGTGGCGGTGCCGAGGGTGGCGACGGCGTTGGGGATGCCGTGCTCGGCCAGCGACACCACGTCCATGTAGCCCTCCACCACCAGGCAGCGCCGCGACTTTTGCAGTGCGCCTTTGGAGCGCGCCCGGTGCAGGCCGTACAACTCGGCGCCTTTGGAAAAAACCGCGGTCTCCGGCGAGTTCAAGTATTTCGGCTTGCCGTCACCGATGATGCGCCCGCCAAAAGCGACCACGCGCCCGCGGTAATCGACGATGGGAAACATCACCCGCCGGCGAAAACGGTCGTACACTTTTCCCGACTCGTTTTTCTTCAGCAGCCCGGCGGTGATGAGGCACTGTTTTTTTTCCTCAGTGCCGCCGAGGGCGCTGCGCAGATTGTCGTAGCCGTCGGGCGCGTAGCCGATGCCGAAGTTGGCGACGGTCTGGCCGCTGAGGCCGCGGCCTTTAAGGTAATCAATCGCCTCGCCGGCCTGCGGGTGTTTGCGCAGCATGTCGCGGAAAAATTTTCCGGCCTCGTCGATGGCGTCGTACAGATTTTGCCGCGCCTTCACCGCCTCGCCATCGCCATTGCCCCCGCCAATCACCCCGCGCCCGCCGCTTTCCCGCTGCACCTCCACCCCGGCAAGCGCGGCGAGATTTTCCACCGCCTCGGGAAAATCCATGTGCGAATACTGCATCAAAAATCCAATCGCCGTTCCATGCGCGCCGCAGCCGAAGCAGTGGTAGAACTGTTTGCGCTGGCTGACCGTGAAAGACGGAGTCTTCTCGTCATGAAACGGGCAGCGCGCCTTGAACTCCCCGCCGCCGGCGCGCGTTAACGGCACCCGCGCATCCACAATATCGACAATATCAACCCGCGTCAGCAACTCGTCAATAAAACTCTGGGAAATTCTGCCGGCCATGCGGCGATTGTAGCACCGCACAGCGCCTTACCATGTATAATCGCCGGCACATGCAAGGTCCGCGGGAGTCCGGTGCGTTCTTACGATTCACAAGCCATTGAAGTGTTGACCGGGCTTGAGCCGGTGCGCAAGCGGCCGGGGATGTTTACCGAAACCGACCGGCCCAATCATCTGGCGCAGGAGGTGGTGGACAACAGCATCGACGAGGTGATTGCCGGCCATGCAACCGAAGTCGCGGTGACCTTGCACGGCGACGGTTCCCTCAGCGTGGTGGACAACGGGCGCGGCATGCCGGTGGACAAGCACCGCAAGGAAGGCGTGAGCGGCGTTGAAGTCATCCTCACCCGGCTGCACGCCGGCGGCAAGTTCAACCGGCGCAGTTACCGTTTTGCCGGCGGCCTGCACGGCGTCGGGGTGTCGGTGGTCAATGCGTTGTCGAAGCGGTTGGGGGTGGTGGTGCACCGCGATGGCGCCAGGCACCAGATGGAGTTTAAGTACGGTAAAAAAGTCGCGCCGCTTAAAGTCACCGGCAAGGTGGCGAAAAGAGACACCGGCACGGTGATTCGTTTCTGGCCCGACCCGGCGTTTTTTGACAACGTGAAGTTTGATGTGCGGCGCCTGAAGCGGGTGCTGCGCGCCAAGGCGGTGCTGTGCCCGCAACTCACTGTCGCCTTCACCGATGAAACCAAGCCCGGCAACAGCGAAACCTGGCAATACGAAGACGGCCTGCGCGAGTACCTGGACGATATGCTGGACGGCGCGGCGACGGTGCCGGCGCAGGCGGTGGTGTGCCGCGACGGCGGCGGCCGCGGCGAGGGTGAGGCCGAGGAGGTGGAATGGGCGGCGGCGTGGACCGACGGCGATGGCGCGTGCTTCGGGGAAAGTTATGTGAACCTCATCCCGACTGCACAGGGCGGGACCCATGTGAACGGTTTTCGCGGCGGCCTCACCGATGCATTGCGCGAGTTTTGCGAATACCGCGACCTGGTGCCGCGCGGCGTGCGCATCGGGCCGGACGACGTGGCCGGCCGGCTTAACTACGTGCTGTCGGTGCGCGCCGCCAATCCACAGTTCGCCGGCCAGGCCAAGGAACGTTTGTCATCCCGGGAAACCGGCGTTTTTGTCGCCAACGCGGTGCGCGACGGATTCAGTTTGTGGCTTAACAAAAACGCCGCCGAGGCGAAGCGCATCGCCGAGGTGGTCATCGCCTTTGCCATGCAAAGGATGCGCGATGCAAAAAAAGTGGAGCGCAAAAAAACCGGCGCCGGCCCGGCGCTGCCCGGCAAACTTGCCGACTGCACCAGCCGCGATGCGGAACGCGGCGAGTTGTTTTTGGTGGAAGGCGACTCGGCCGGCGGCTCGGCAAAGCAGGCGCGGGAGCGCGAGTTCCAGGCCATCCTGCCGCTGCGCGGAAAAATTCTGAACACCTGGGAAGTGGACTCGCAGGAAGTGCTGGCGTCCAGGGAAGTGCACGACATCGCCGTCGCCCTCGGCGTTGACCCCGGCGGCGGCATCAGCGGCTTGCGCTACGGCAAGGTGTGCATTCTCGCCGACGCCGACTCCGATGGCGCGCACATTGCGGCGTTGCTGTGCGCGCTGTTCGTGCGCCACTTTCCAAAGTTGGTGGAGGCCGGCAGAATTCATGTCGCCATGCCGCCGCTGTACCGCGTGGATGCGGGCAGGGAGGTTTTTTATGCGCTGGACGAGGATGAAAAAGAGCGCGTGCTTGCGCGCATTGCCGCGCAAAACCCGCGGGCAAAAATTAATGTGCAGCGTTTCAAAGGGCTCGGCGAAATGAATCCGTCGCAGTTGCGCGAGACCACCATGCTGCCGGCGACCCGCCGGCTGGTGCGGCTCACTGTCAGCGAAAACGACGGCACCGTTGCGACCCTCAGCATGCTGCTGGCGAAAAAAAATGTGGGCCAGCGCCGCGAGTGGCTTGAGCAGCGCGGCGGCGAGGCGCAGTTGTAAATGGCCGCGGCCAGGAAGAAAACCGCCCCGCCGCCGGCGCCGGCCGCAAAAACCGCCGAAGCGCAGCCCATGCCGCTGGCCGATTTTGCCGCGAGCGCCTACCTGGATTATTCCATGTACGTGATTCTGGACCGCGCGCTGCCGTTCATCGGTGATGGTTTAAAGCCGGTGCAGCGGCGCATTGTCTACGCCATGTCGGGCCTGGGGCTGCACGCCGCGTCCAAGTTTAAAAAATCGGCGCGCACTGTGGGCGATGTCATCGGCAAGTTTCACCCCCACAGCGATGCCGCGTGCTACGAAGCCATGGTGCTGATGGCGCAGCCTTTCAGTTACCGCTACCCGCTGGTGGACGGCCAGGGCAACTGGGGCTCCACCGATGACCCGCGCTCTTTCGCCGCCATGCGCTACACCGAGGCGCGCCTGACCCGTTACGCGCAGACGCTGCTGGCGGAACTGGGGCAGGGGACGGTGGAATGGACGGTGAACTTCGACGGCACCCTGGACGAGCCGGCGGCGCTGCCGGCGCGGCTGCCGAATGTGCTGTTGAACGGCGCTTCCGGCATCGCCGTGGGCATGGCCACCGACATTCCGCCGCACAACATCGGTGAAGTGGTCGCCGCATGCAAACTGCTGCTGGACAACCCCAGGGCGGCGCCGGGCGAGTTGTGCAAAGCGCTGCCGGCGCCGGATTTTCCCACCCGCGCCGAGATCATCACCGGCAGAAAAGAAATGGCGGCGATGTATAAAACCGGCAGCGGTTCGGTGCGCCAGCGCGCGACCTGGGAAAAGGAGGGCGGCGACATCGTGGTCAACGCGCTGCCTTACCAGGTTTCCGGCGCGCGGGTGCTGGCGCAAATCGGCGCGCAAATGGCGGAGAAAAAACTGCCGCTGGTGAGCGACATCCGCGACGAGTCGGACCACGAAAATCCGATCCGTCTGGTGATTGAGCCGCGCTCCAACCGGGTGGATGCGGCGCAGTTGATGGACCACCTGTTCGCCACCACCGACCTTGAGCGCAGTTACCGGGTGAACCTGAACATGATTGGCATGGACGGCCGGCCGCGGGTTTTTGATTTGAAGTCGCTGCTTGTGGAATGGCTTGGTTTTCGCACCGCCACTGTGGAACGCCGCCTGCGCCGCCGTCTGGAAAAGGCGGAGGCGCGGCAGCATGTGCTGGACGGGCTGCTGGTCGCGCATCTGAACATTGACGCGGTGGTTAAAATTGTCCGCAGCGAGGACCGGCCGCGCGCCGCGCTGATGAAAAAATTCAAACTCAGCGAAGCGCAGGCCGAGGCAATTCTGGATTTGCGCCTGCGCAACCTGGCCAAACTGGAGGAGATGAAAATCCGCGCCGAGCAGAGCGAGTTAAAAAAGGAACGGGAATGGCTCGGCAAAGTTTTAAGTTCCCGGCGGCGGCTGAAAAACCTCGTGCGCGACGAGCTCAGCGCCGCCGCCGAAGAGTTCGGCGACCCGCGCCGCTCGCCGCTGGTGGAGCGCGCCGCGGCCCGGGCGATGGACAGCAAAACCATCACCCCGGCCGAGCCGGTGACCGTGGTGCTGTCGGAAAAAGGCTGGATACGCGCGGCCAAAGGGCACGAGGTGGACCCCGCCGCGCTCAGTTACCGCAGCGGCGACGGCTACCTGCATTCGGCGCGGGGCGGCAGCAACGACTTCCTGATCATGCTGGATTCCACCGGCCGCGCCTACAGCCTGCCGGCCCACAGCCTGCCGTCGGCAAGGGGCCTGGGCGAGCCGCTGGCCGGCAGTGTGGACGCCGCCGGCAACGCATTCCACGGCCTCGCCCTCGGCGGCGAGGACCAGCGCTGCCTGCTGGCCACCACCGCCGGCTACGGCTACATCGCGCGCCTCGGCGACATGCACACCAAAAATAAAAAAGGCAAAGCCGCCCTGCGCGTCACCGAAGGCGCCCGCCCGCTGCCGCCGCAAAAAGTCCCCGGGGAAGAATCATGGATCGCCGCCGCCACCAGCGAAGGCCGCCTGCTGGTTTTCGCCGCTGAAGAACTTCCCGAACTGCCGCGCGGCCGGGGGGTGAAGTTGCTCAACATCCCCCCGGCAAAATTTAAATCCGGCGAAGAAACCCTCACCGCCACCGCGGTCTTCCTTGAGGGCGCGCACCTTTTAATTTATTCCGGCAAACAGTACCTGAGATTGAAACCCGCCGACATCGATGCGTTCCTCGGCGAGCGGGCGCGGCGCGGCCTGAAATTGCCCAAAGGATACCGGCAGGTTTGGCGGATCGGGGTGGAAGAGTGAACCGCTTTGTGCGGCAAGGCCGATGCATTGTCCCGGATGCAATGAGTTGAATCGTGCAGCGCGTCGGCATTGCGGGCGGTGCGGGGCGTTGTTGGGGGATGAGTGTTCGCGTTGTGCGGCGGTGGGCGGTTGCGGCCACTCTTTGCCGCGTGAGGGTGAGGGTGAGGGTTGGCGGGTGG
>JAPPPZ010000058.1 GCA_028817275.1 Gammaproteobacteria bacterium | reverse complement strand
CCAGCCGTGCTATCATCACCCACCCCGAAACAACCACCGCCGGAGACCACAACCATGAACAGGCAATCACAAGAGCATGCGCCGACCCTCACCACCGCCGCCGGGATTCCGGTGGCCGACAACCAGAACAGCATCACCGCCGGGCCGCGCGGGCCGCTGCTGGTGCAGGACTGGCAACTGTTTGAAAAGCACGCGCACTTTAACCGCGAGCGGATTCCGGAGCGCGTGGTGCACGCCAAGGGCTCGGCCGCGCATGGCGTGCTGCGCGTGGAGCATGACATCAGCAAATACACCCGCGCCAAATTGTTCTCCCGCATCGGCAACGAGGCCGGATGCTTTTTGCGCTTCTCCACCGTCGCCGGCGAGCGCGGCGCGGCCGATGCCGAGCGCGATGTGCGCGGCTTTGCGCTTAAGGTTTACACCGAGGAGGGCAACTGGGACATGGTGGGCAACAACACGCCGGTGTTCTTTGTCCGCGACCCGTATAAATTTCCCGACTTCATCCGCACCCAGAAGCGCGACCCGCGCAGCAACCTGCGCTCGGCCACGGCGATGTGGGACTTCTGGTCGCTGTCGCCGGAGAGCCTGCACCAGGTCACCATCCTGTTTTCCGACCGCGGCCTGCCGAAGAGTTACCGCCACGTGAACGGCTACGGTTCCCACACCTACAGTTTCATCAACGCCGATGGTGAGCGCTTCTGGGTGAAGTTTCACTTCAAAACCAAACAAGGGACCGACTTCATCACCGACGAGGACGCGGCCAAACTGGTCGGCGGCGACCGTGAAACGCACCAGCGCGACCTGTACAGCGCCATTGAAAACGGCGACTTTCCGCAGTGGCGGTTTTGCGTGCAGGTCATGCCCGAGGCTGACGCCGACCAGACGCCCTACAACCCGTTTGACCTGACCAAGGTCTGGCCCCACGGCGACTACCCGCTGATTGACGTGGGCACCCTTGAGTTGAACCGCAACCCGGACAATTACTTCGCCGAGGTCGAGCAGTCCAGTTTCTCCCCGGCCAACGCGGTGCCCGGCATCGGCCACAGCCCGGACAAGATGCTGCAGTTCCGCATCTTCTCCTACGCCGACGCCCACCGCTACCGCCTTGGCGTCAACTACGAGGCGCTGCCGGTGAACCGCCCGCAGTGCCCGGTGCACTCCTACCACCGCGACGGCGCCATGCGCTTTGACGGCAACGAGGGCGGCGCGGTGCACTACGAGCCGAACAGTTTCAACGGCCCGGCCGAGGACCACGGCTACCGCCAGCCGCCGCTGCATGTTGACGGCGCCGTCGACCGCTACGACCACCGCGACGGCAACGACGACTACACCCAGCCCGGCAACCTGTTCCGCCTGATGAACAGCGAGCAGCAGTCGCGGCTGTTCGGCAACCTGGCCCGCGCCATGGCCGGCGTCCCCGAAGAAATCGTCCAGCGCCAACTCGCCCACTTCACCAAAGCCGACCCGGCCTACGGCGAGGGGGTGGCGCGGGCGCTCTAAGCAAGCCGGCGGCATGGCGGGCGGCAGGCATTGCGGCGAGGAGGTGTGCCACCACTGCCTCGGCAAACACCCGGCCACCGGCGGCGTGCTGAGTGAGGGGGAAACCGAACTCATTCACCGCCACCGCCGGCGCCTGCGCTTTGCCGCGCACCGCACCATCTGCACCGCCGGCCGGCCGCCGCCGTTTTTTATCGGCAACCTGATCGGCGGCGTGGTGAAACTGACCTTCGCCGGGACCGCATCGGATGTGGACGCGCTGCTGTTTCCCGGCGACTTTCTGGGCCCGTTCAGCGACGCCGGCGCCGTCACCTGCACCGCCGAGGCGCTGTCGGAATGCGAGTTGTGCTGCTTTGAGGGCGCCGGGCTGCACAAGATTTTCGCGCGCCACCCGCGGCTGCAGGAAAATTTTCTGCAGCACTTCGCCGATGCCGTGGAGCGCGCGCGCAAAGACGCCGCCCGGTTGCGCCGCCCGCAGGCCGCCGCCCGCGTCGCCGCCCTCCTGCGCATCTTCGCCGAGCGCGGCAACGGCAGCGGCGACGGTGAAAGCGAGGTGCAACTTCCCCTCAAGCGCTCCGAGATCGCCCTGCTCCTCGGCCTCAGCACCGAAACCGTCAGCCGCCGCCTGAGCATCATGCGCCACGATGGCATCATCCGCCCGCTGTCGCGGGAACGGTTTGTGGTGACCGATATGCCGCTGCTGCGGGCCCTGGCGGAAAACTAATCCGCCGGCGCGGCCTCAGGAAGAGCGGACATCGCGCGCCGAGCGGACCACCTGGTAGCCGCGGCGGCCGAGGTACCAGATGG
>JAPPPZ010000036.1 GCA_028817275.1 Gammaproteobacteria bacterium | reverse complement strand
CGTGGATTTGATTTATCTGGACCCGCCGTTCAATTCCAACGCCAATTACAACATTTTATTCGGCAAGGGGAAGGTGAAGCGCATGGATGCGGTCAACCGCGACAGCCTCGCGCAACTGATTGCGTTTGAGGACATGTGGGAATGGAGCGAAAAAACCGCGCGGCGCATTGAGGAAATCGGCAAAGCCGCCGCGCACCCGGCGCGCGATGCGGTGTTGTCGTTGAATGCGTTTTACAAAAACGGCGGCGGCATGCTCACCTATCTGGTGTATATGGCCGACCGCATTGCAGAAATGCGCCGCCTGCTGAAGCCGACCGGCAGCATTTACCTGCACTGCGACCCGGTTGCATCGCATTATTTGAAGATGATTCTGGATGGTGTGTTCGGGGCGAACAACTTCCAAAACGAAATCGTCTGGGCCTACCGCACCGGCGGCGCATCCAAAACGCGGTTTGCGCGCAAGCACGACATTATTTTTCTGTACGGCAAAGGCGAACCCCGCACCTTTAACTTGCCGAAAGAGAAAGCCTACACCAGAAGCGAGTCGCGAAAGGCCGGCGCGGTCAACTACGGTGGCGGCACGGCGGAATTTTATGAGGATGAGAACGGCGTCTACAACCTCGTCAACATGCGCGATGTCTGGGATATTCCCTATATCGGATCAACGGACAAAGAGCGCCTCGGCTATCCAACGCAAAAGCCGCTTGCGCTGCTGGAGCGGATTGTAAGCGCATCTTCCAATGCGGGCGATGTGGTGTTGGACCCGTTCTGCGGATGCGGCACCACCATTGAGGCGGCAATGAACCTGAACCGTCAATTCATCGGCATAGATATCTCCATGTACGCGCTCAATGTCATCCAAAAACAACGGCTGAAAGACGCGAGATTTAAAATAGACGGCATTCCCGCCGACATGCAATCGGCGCGCGCCATGGCGGAAGCAAATCCGTTCGCGTTTGAAAAATGGGCGGTGCATCTGATTCCAGGATTCGTCGCCAACAACAAACAGCGCGGCGACGGCGGCGTTGACGGCTGGGGCTGCCTGCTTCACGCGCCGGAAAACGAGGAAGGCATCTGCATGGCGCAAGTCAAAGGCGGCGCGCCGTCCGCCGATGCCCTGCGCGCCTTCACCAGCCGCCTGGCCGGCGGCAGCGCGTCGCTGGGCGTGTTCATCACGCTGGAAAAATGCGACACTCCGACCGCAAGACAATGCATCGCCGATGCCGGCACGTTCAAACTCGGCGCAAACCAATACAACCGCATGCTGATGTGGTCGATTGAAGAATATTTCGCCGGTGCCATGCCGCCCCTGCCACCGCTCGCCAATCCGGTGACCGGCAAGGCCATTCAGGAAGACATCATGACGCGCGGCTGACCGCGGGCGTTGCCGTTAAACATGCTCCGCCGCGAAACCGGCGCCCTCAACTTAAAGAACCCAACGCCCGCCGCGAATGGTAGGCGAATTGTTCCGCGCTGTAGCGGTATTTTGCGCCCACCGGGCAGGCCAGGCGCGCATGGCAGGTTGACCGGCATGACGGCGAAGCCGCCGACAGGCGGTGGGCGGCGCAGGTTTGGATTGCGAAAGGTTTTGTTTCGTGGACGGCGTTGACCGGGCAGGCGGTGATGCATGGTTTGTCGGCGCAGGTCGCGCACGGTGAAGTGGCGGTTTTCCCCGGCGTTGCCGGCAGTGCGGTGTTGGCAAGAAACGCGGCGCGCCAGGCGAACCACAGGCCGAACTCAGGGTGAATGTGCAGGCCCAGCGGCGACGGATGCGACCAGCCGAGTGATGCGCCGAGTTGCTGCAGTGGCAGGGGAAAATCGCCCGGATACAAAAAACAAACGCGCGGCGCGCCGAGGTATTGGGCGATGAATCTTTTTGCGACTTCCGTGCTGTATTGGTCCACCGGGTGGACCGAAAAATTTTCCGCGGCGCCCTCGCCAACACCGCCCATGGCATGCCACAGGCCCCGGCCGGCAGCGCCGAGTAAAATTAATTGCGGCAGCTTTGCATCGGCGGCCGGCAATGCGCGCAGGCTTTGTTTGACATCCGGCGGCAGCGTGTCGCGGTTGAACACCGCGGCCAGGTTTAAGCCGGCGCCGGCAAGAAACTTAAAACCTTGGTCAACGCCGCCCATCGCCTGCTATTATAAATGCGGCGCAAACACGGCGCGCGTTTTCCCGGCGTGAACTCCCGCACATTTGAAATCCACGGCCACCGCGGCGCACGCGGCCTGGCGCCGGAAAATTCCCTGCCCGCTTTCGCCCGCGCCCTCGCCATCGGCGTGGACGCACTGGAGATGGACGTCGGCTTGTCCGCCGATGACGAAGTGGTGGTGGTGCACGACCGCCACCTGCCGCCGCACTTGTGCCGCGATGCGGCCGGCAGATGGCTCAGCCGCGGCGGCATCGCGGTGCGCAGTTTGACCTTGGCCGAGTTGCAAACCTACGACATCGGCCGCATCAACCCGCGCTCGGATTACGCGAAACTTTTTCCGATGCAAACGCCGTGCGACGGCGCGCGCATCCCGACTTTGGCCGAAGTGGCGGCGCTGGCGGCGGCGAGTGGAGTGCGGTTCAATCTGGAAATTAAATTCTCACCGGCCGATGCCGCGGCCACCGCCGCGCCGGATTTTTTTGCGCGGCGCGTGATTGACGAAGTGTGCCGGCTCGGACTTGCGCGGCGGACAATGATTCAATGTTTTTACTGGCCCCTATTGCGCGTGGTGCGCGAGGCGGCGGCGGAAATTCAAACCGGTTATCTCAGCGGGCGCGGCGGCGGTGAAGATTTGCGGCAGTGGACCGAAATGGACCCGGCGCAATTCGAGCACCGGCCGGCGGCGATGGTGCGGCACTGCGCGGGCGATGTGTGGCTGCCCGACCACCGTGGCCTCAGCCGCGATGCCGTGGAGCATGCGCATGCGCTGGGGCTGCGGGTGCTGCCGTGGACGGTAAATGAGGATTGCGACATGCGGCGGCTGGCCCGCTGGCGGGTGGACGGCATCATCAGCGACTACCCCGACCGCCTGCGGCAGGTTGCGGAAGAGCTCGGCGCGCGGTGAGGGTGAAGGTGAAGGCGGCGTACGTGGTATAGTTTTAAGTGAAGTTACCGCGCCCGCCATGAACAAGCCCTGCGAAACCGGCCTGGAAAAGAATCCTGCCAACTACGCCCCGCTGACGCCGCTCAGTTTTCTCGCCCGCGCGGCCAAAGTGTATCCGCGCCACCCGGCGTTGATTCATGGCGGTGCGCGAACCACCTGGGCGCAGGTCAACACGCGCTGCAGAAAACTGGCCGCGGCACTGGCCGCACACGGCGTGGAGCATGGCGACGCGGTGGCGGTGCTGGCGCCCAACGTACCGGCGCTGTTTGAGTCGCATTTTGCGGTGCCCATGTGCGGTGCGGTGCTGAACGCCATTAACACCCGTCTCGATGCGGCGACGGTGCGCTTCATTCTGGAGCACGGAGAGGCGCGGGTGCTGCTTGCAGACACGTCACTGGCGGCGACGGTCACCGAGGCGCTGCGCGGCATGGCGGAGCCGCCGCTGGTGGTGGACATTGTCGACGGGGACGGTGAAAACGGTGAACGCGCCGGCGAAACCGATTACGAAACTTTTCTCGCCGCCGGCGACGCCGGTTTTGCACCGCGCATGCCGGCCGATGAATGGCAGGCAATCTCGCTCAACTACACCTCCGGCACCACCGGCAACCCCAAGGGCGTGGTCTACCATCACCGCGGCGCCTACTTGAACGCGCTGTCCAACGCGGTGGGCTGGGAGATGGGGCACGAGGCGGTGTATCTGTGGACGCTGCCCATGTTTCACTGCAACGGCTGGTGCTTTCCATGGACGCTGGCCGCCCTCGGCGCAACCAGCGTGTGCCTGCGCAAGGTGAGCGCGGCGAACATCTTCACCGCCATTGCCGAGCACAACGTCACCCACTTCTGCGGCGCGCCCATCGTGCTGAATTTTCTGCTCAACGCACGGCCCGAAGAACGCCGGCCGCTGCCGCACACCGTGGAAGTGATGACCGCCGCCGCGCCGCCGCCGGCTTCGGTGCTGGCGGCGATGGAGAAAATGAATTTTCACATGACGCATGTGTACGGCCTGACCGAAACCTACGGCCCGGCGGTGATGTGCGCGTGGCAGCCGCAGTGGAACGCGCTGCCGGCCGACGAGCAGGCCGCGCTCAAGTCGCGCCAGGGCGTGCCCTACCATGTGCTGGAGGATTTGGCGGTGGCCGACGCCGAAACGCTGGCGCCGGTGGCCGCCGACGGTGAGGCCCTGGGCGAGGTGATGTTTCGCGGCAACGTTGTGATGCGCGGCTACCTGAAAAACCCGCGCGCCACTGAGGAGGCGTTTCGCGGCGGCTGGTTTCACTCCGGCGACCTCGGCGTGATGCACGCCGACAATTATGTGCAACTCAAAGACCGCTCCAAGGACGTGATTATCAGCGGCGGCGAAAATATTTCCTCCATTGAAGTGGAGGACGTGCTTTACCGCCACCCGGCGGTGCTGGAGGCGGCGGTGGTGGCGCGCCCGGACAAAAAATGGGGCGAGACGCCGTGTGCGTTTATCGCGCTTAAAGAAGGCGCCGGCGCGGTCAGCGCGGAGGAAATCATCGCTTTCTGCCGCGACAACATGGCGCACTACAAAATCCCGCGCACCGTGGTGTTCCGGGAGTTGCCGAAAACCTCCACCGGCAAGATTCAAAAATACAAACTGCGCGAGGCGGCGCGGAGCATGGAAGACGGCTGAGCGCGGGTTCAGCCCGCCATGCCGCGCAGGTACTGCCGGCGCTTGCGCTCGGGGAATTTTTCTATGGCGTAGCGCAGCATGGTGCGCGGCATTTTTTTGTGGTGCTGCCGGAGAAATTTTTCCTCCGCCGCCAGGTCGCGCTTGCCAATCTCCCGCAGCATCCAGCCGACCGATTTGTGAATCAAATCTTCACGGTCATCCCTCAGCATGCGGGCGATTTTAAGCGCATCGGTGAAGTCGTCTTTGCGAATGAGATAAAAAGTCGCCATCATGGCGATGCGCCTTTCCCACAAACTTTTGGATTTCGCCAGCCGGTAAAGCGGCTTGCGGCTGCGCCCGGCAAGGTGCGCGCCGACAATGTGGTGGGCGGTGACGTCCACCAAGTCCCAGTTGTTAATGTGGCGCGTGTTGTTCAGGTACCCGGTGTAAATTTTTCTCCGCTCCTCCTCGCTCCCCCGCTGGTACGCCTGCACCAGCCACAGCAGGGCAAACAGGCGCTCCTCGTGAAACGCCGAGCGCAGCAGCGCCAGCGCCCGGCTGAGGGTGAGGCCCCGGTGCCGCCGCACCAGTTTGCGCACCACCGGTACGCGCACACCGAGGAACTTGTCGCCCTCGCCGTATTCGCCCTTGCCGGTCTTGAAAAATCCGCGCGCATGGGCGGCAATGGCGGCGTTGCCGAGCCGCCGCAATTCGGCGCGCACCGCCGCAGCGGTGGCGGCGGTCACTTCGCCTGCATCCGAATCGCGCCGTCCATGCGAATCACCTCGCCGTTCAGCATCGGGTTTTCAATGATGTGCTCCACCAGTTTGGCGTACTCCACCGGGTCGCCAAGGCGCTTGGGGAACGGCACCTGCGCCGCCAGACTCTCCTGCACCTCCGCCGGCATGCCGCTGAGCATAGGCGTGTGAATTATGCCGGGCGCGATGGCCATCACGCGGATGCCGAAATTGGCAAACTCCCGCGCCACCGGCAAAGTCATGGCAACGACGGCGCCTTTGGATGCGCTGTAGGCGGCCTGGCCGATTTGGCCGTCAAAAGCGGACACCGAGGCGGTGTTGATGACCACGCCGCGCTCGCCGTCCTCGTTCAGCGGCTCGCCCTGCATCATATGCGCCGCGGCGAGTCGCATCACATTAAAACTGCCGATGAGGTTGACGCTGATGACTTTGGTGAACGCCTCCAGCGGCAGCGGCCCCTTGCGGCCCACCACGCGCCCGGCATCGGCGACGCCGGCGCAGTTGACCAGCACTTGCGGCACGCCGACGGCTTTGACCGCCTCGGCCATGGCCCGCTCGGCGGATTCCGCATCGGTCACATCGCAGACCACCGCGCAGGCGTCGCCGCCGATTTCCGCCGCCTGCTTTTTCAGCGCATCGGCGTTGGTGTCCAGAAGCGCAACCCGCGCCCCGCGCCCGGCCAGATAAGCCCCGGTCGCCGCCCCCATGCCGGAAGCGCCGCCGGTGATGACCGCGGTTAAGCCATGAATTTTCATTGTGGAAACTCCTCTGTCGGAAAGTTGGAATGGTGCGGTTGCCCGGCCGATGGGCCGCCGGGAAACCTTTGCGCGGGATTATAACTGTTTAAGCCGTGCAAATCCCGGCGCCATCACCCTTGGCGTCTACACGCCGCTTTCCTATCCCGTGCACCGAGTCCAGTAACCATGCCTGTCGGCGGGTTGCGCCGGCACCGTTTCTGCGGGCCGACGCAATCCAAAAAAAACGGCTTGGCATTGCCAAAATTTCTTGGCTGCCGGCGGAAATTTTGAAAAATCTTTGATTTATCAAAGCGTTACGATGTTTTTCGGGAAACGGGATATTTTCAACATTTCTTCAAAAAAACCCCTTGCATCGAGAACGGAAACGAAGTATCTTGCGCGTGTGGTCGGGAGAACTGTTGGTTTTCACTGGTTCGCTGGGGCGTGGTCCCCACCCGGCTGCATCTTTTTTTAAC
>JAPPPZ010000062.1 GCA_028817275.1 Gammaproteobacteria bacterium | reverse complement strand
TGGAGACGAGTCGTGGGTTCGATCCCCATCGCTCACCCCAGAATTTTTACCGGGGGTTTGGCCCCTGTCGCCATTCTATTTTTCCCCGCACCGGCGGGCCGTTAGCTCAGTTGGCAGAGCAGCTGACTCTTAATCAGCGGGTCATAGGTTCGAGTCCTATACGGCCCACCACGGTGTGATATTCTCGGCGGCTGACTCCGATGCGGAAGTGGCGGAATTGGCAGACGCGCCGGTTTTAGGTGCCGGTGGGGCAACCCGTGGGAGTTCGAATCTCCCCTTTCGCACCACAACCCAAATGACTCATGCGTGTATCCGTGCAAAATACCGGCGGCCTGAAGCGGCAGATGACGGTGGCGGTGCCGGCCGGCGAACTGGAGCGCGAGGTCGGTGAGCGTCTGCGCAAAATCAAGCGCAATGCGCGGCTGCCCGGATTCCGGCCGGGCAAGGCGCCGCCGAAAATTATTGAGGCCCAATTCGGCCGGCAGGCGCTGCTGGATGCGGCCGGGGAATTAATTGAAAGCAGTTACCGCAAAGCACTCGGCGAGCACAACCTGAGCCCGGCCGGCCGGCCGCACATTGAACAGACCAAAATGGAGCGCGGCAGTGACCTTGAATACGTCGCGCGCTTTGAAGTGCTGCCGAAAATCACCCACACCGACCTCCATGGCTGCAAGGTGCAAAAAATGAAAAGCGAAGTGCGCGAGGCGGACATTGACGGCGCCATAGAAAACCTGCGCAAGCAGCGTTTAATCTGGAACACCGTCCAGCGCGAGGCGCGCGACGGCGACCGGGTGATTGTGGACTTCAGCGGCACCGTGGACGGCGCGCCTTTTGACGGCGGCGCCGGCGAAAAATACCCGGCGCTGCTCGGCGCCGGCGCGCTGCTGCCGGATTTTGAGCGCGGCCTCAGCGGCATCCGCGGCGGCGAAAGCCGCGAGATTGGGGTGACTTTTTCCGATGACTACCCCAATGAAAAAGTGCGCGGCAAGCGGGCGGTGTTTGCGGTCACCGCCGCCGCTGTGGAAGAATCCAGCCTGCCGGCGGTGGACGATGAATTTGTGCGCGCCCTCGGCATAAAGAAGGACGGCGGCGGTGACGGCGATTTGCAGACTTTGCGCGACTCGGTGCGCAGGAGTCTGCAGCGCGAACTGGAAAACCGCGCGCGCTCGCTCTTGCGCAACGAAGTGATGAAGCAACTTCTCGCGCGCAACAAAATTGAGGCGCCGGCGCAACTGGTGGACGCCGAGGTGCGGCGCATGATTGAAACCCGCATGCGCGATGCGGCGCGCTACGGCATCGCGTTTGAGTCGTCGCAACTGGACGATAAAACCCGCGCCGCCCTCACCGGGGAGGCGCGCCAGCGGGTGGCGCTGGGCCTGTCGGTGCACGAAGTCATCAAGGCGCACGGCCTCAGCGTCACCCGCCGCCAGGTCAGCGACCACCTGCGGCAGATGGCCGCCGGGCAGGAAAACCGCGACGACCTGGTGCGCTGGACCATGGCCGAGCCGCAGCGCATGGCGGCGGTGGAGTCCATGCTGCTGGAGGAGAAGGTGGTGGACGCGCTGCTGGCCACGGCCAAAGTCAAAGAAAAAACCGTGCCGTTCTCCGAAGTGATGAACGCCGCCGCAAACTGAAAACAAAACCGACAACGGGTGCAAGGCATGAACAAAAAACTCGACACAAGCAACCTCGGCCTGGTGCCGATGGTGGTGGAAATCAGCGGGCGCGGCGAGCGCGCCTACGACATTTACTCGCGCATGCTGAAGGAGCGCGTGGTGTTTCTGGTCGGCGCGGTGAACGATGCGGCGGCCAACCTGGTGGTGGCGCAACTGCTGTATCTGGAGTCGGAAAACCCGGACAAGGACATTCACCTTTACATCAACAGTCCGGGCGGCCATGTCACCGCCGGGCTGGCCATTTACGACACCATCCAGTTCATCAAGCCCGATGTGAGCACCGTGTGCGTCGGCCAGGCGGCCAGCATGGGGGCGCTGATTTTAGCCGGCGGCGCGGCCGGCAAGCGCTGCGTTCTGCCGCACTCGCGCATCATGATCCACCAGCCGCTGGGCGGCTTTGAGGGGCAGGCATCGGATGTGGACATCCACGCGCGGGAAATTCTGCGCGTGCGCGAGAAGGTGAACAACATCCTCGCCCGCCACACCGGCAAGCCCATCAAAACCATCCGCCGCGACACCGAGCGCGACCATTTCATGGAGAGCGCCGAGGCAGTGGAATACGGCATTGCCGACAAGGTCATCGCCAACCGTGAATCCACCGGGCAGACTTTGCATGCTTCCTGAGCCGGCCCGGCTGCGA
>JAPPPZ010000132.1 GCA_028817275.1 Gammaproteobacteria bacterium | reverse complement strand
TCCCTGGGATTAATAATCCCCTGGGCTGTTGCCTATAGACAGTAATCCGGCCGGTTTAATTGCAGGCGGAGGCGGTTTGGAACGGCTTTTACCCTTTCCCCCGCCGCCCCAATTTCTGCTACCATCCCCCCACCAGGTCACGCGAATTAAAACCATGTTCCTGTTGCCCCAATACTCCCGCGGAATTATTGTTGACTGGGCCGCACGGCGGCGGCGGTGGAGGCTGCGGTTGCGGCGGGCGCGGCCGCGCGGGGCGTTGCGGGTTGTGGCGCGGGTGGTGCGGCGCGGGGCGGTGTTCTGGTCGTCCCTTGGGGTTGCGCTGCTGGCGCTTTCGTGGTGGCCCCTTGAGGTGCTGACGCCGCAGGCGTCGGTGACCGAGGTTTCGCGCGTGGCGCGCGCCGATTTGTCGCGCACGTTGAGTGATTTTTTCCAGCGCGGGCAGTATCCGGAAACCTTGCCGCTGGCTTCTCCCGACGGGGTTTTTGCGGCGCACTTTCGTTACACGGTGGACCCGGCGCTGGAGGCGGCGGTCAAGGACATCTACCTCAAGCACAAACCGGACTACGCCGCCTTCGCCGCGGTGGATCCGGTGAGCGGGAAGATTTTGTGCATGGTGGACTACATTCGCGGCGACCAGGAACTCGGCAACCTTGCGGCGCGCACCACGTTCCCCGCCGCTTCGGTGCTCAAGATCGTCACCGCCGCCGCCGCGCTGGATCTCGGCAAACTGGAGCCGGATTCCATCATGCCTTACAACGGCAAGTCCAACACCCTGTATGAAAACCAGGTGCGCAAGGTGGACAAAAGCCGCTGGACGCGCCGCGTCAGGTTTCGCAACGCATTCGCCTATTCGGTCAACCCGGTGTTCGGGCGCATCGGCATGCACACGCTGGGGCGCGAGGCGCTGGATGATTACCTGGCCCGCTTCGGCTTCAACCGCTCGTGGCAAAGCGATGTGGAAATCCCCGGCGGCGCGGCGCGCATCGGCGATGACGACTGGCGGCTTGCCGAGATCGGCTCCGGCTTCACCCGCACCGCCACCCTGAGCCCGCTGCACGGCGCCATGATTGCCGCCGCCGTGGTCAACGACGGCCGCATCCCGCTGCCGTATCTGGTGGACACCGTCTACGACCGTGACGGCCTGCTGGCGTACGTGCCGCAGGAAGCGCGCAGCGCGGCCGCCATCGGCCCCGAGGCGGCGGCCAAAATGCGCGTGCTGATGCAGGCCACGGTCAAGCGCGGCTCGGCGAGCAAATTTTTCCGGGGGTTTTTTCGCGGGCCCCTGGCCGAGGCCGAAGTCGGCGGCAAAACCGGCACCCTCAGCGGCCGCGATCCGCGCGGGCGCAACGACTGGTTTGTCGGCTACGCGCAACTGGGCGAGCGCAAAATCGCCTTCGCCTCGCTCAATGTAAACCGCCGCCAATGGCGCGTGCGCTCGGCCGATGTGGCGCGGCGTGTACTGGAGTTTTATTTCGCGCCGCGCCGGAATGAAACTCCCGCTTTGCAAACAGCGGACGGCGGCTCATGAAGCAGTATCTGAATGCGGCGCGCGAAGTGCTGGAACACGGCACCCACCGGGAAAACCGAACCGGCGTGGACACCCTGTCCACATTCAACATCAACTACGAAGTAAATTTGCGCGACGGATTCCCGCTGCTCACCACCAAAGAAATCAACTGGAAAAATATTGTCATTGAAAACCTCTGGTTCTTGTCCGGCAGCACCGACATTTCATTTTTGCACAAACACGGCTGCCACTTCTGGGACCCCTGGGCCGATAAAAACCGCCGGGTGCCCAGCGCCTACGGAAATTTCTGGCGCAATTTTCCGGTCCAGGGCAGCGGCAAAAGCAACGGCGCCGGCACCGCCGACCAAATCGCCTGGGTGCTGAAAGAACTGAAACAAAACCCCATGAGCCGCCGCCTGCTGGTGTCGGCCTGGGCGCCGGGCAACGCCCTGCAAAGCGCGCTGCCGCCGTGCCATGCGCTGTGGATTTTGAATGTGCAAACCGATGCCGGCGGCGAGCCGATGCTGTGCCTGCACCTCACCCAGCGCAGTTGCGACATGGCCCTCGGCGTTCCGTACAACATCGCCGGCTACGCTTTTTTGTTGCACCTGTTCTCGCGCCTGTCCGGCATCCGCCCGGGCATTTTCGCCCACACGCTGGTGGACGCGCACATCTACATCGCCAAAGCCGACGGCGCCATGGCCGAATACGACCACCGCCCGGGGCTGCAGGAACAACTGAAACGCGAACCAAGAAAACCGCCGCAACTGGAGATCCACCCCGGCATCCGCACCTTGGACGACGTGCTCGCGCTGCTCGACGCCGGCACTGAGGAAATCCTCTCGTGCTTTCCTATCAAAGACTACGACCCGCACCCGCCGATTAAGTTCAAGGCTGCGGTGTAGTGGAGCCGCGCTGCACCGCGGTCGTCGCCGCCACCGAATCCGGCGTCATCGGCGTGGACGGCAAACTGCCGTGGCACTACCCGGAAGACTTGAAACGTTTCAAACGCCTCACCATCGGCGGCACCGTCATCATGGGGCGCGTCACTTTCCAATCCATCGGCAAAAAACCGCTGCCCGGCCGCCGCAACATCGTCATCACCCGCGCCCGGTTCAAAGGCGTGGAATGCCATCCCTCGGTGGAGGCCGCGCTGGCCGGGTGCGGCACTGAGGAAAAAATCTTCATCATCGGCGGCGCCCAACTCTACCGCACCGCCCTGCGCCACTGCGGCCGGGTGGACTTCACCCTGATTCCCGAAAACCCCCCGGCCGCCAACGCCGTATTTTTCCCCGACCTGCCGGCGGACCAGTGGCGGCGCGGCCCGGCCACAGTGAACAAGCACGACCCGCGGCTGCGGCACTGCACTTTCACCCGCCGCCGGTGATGGTGAACCTGTGCTACACTCAACCGCATATGCCCACGCCGGCTGACATCAAACACTGGATCGAGCAGGGCCTGCCCTCGGCAAGGGTGACGGTGGAGGGCGACGGGCGGCATTTCCGGGCGGTGGTGGTTTGCGCGGCGTTTGCCGGCAAGCCGCCGGTGGAACGCCACAAAATGGTGTACGCCGCCCTCGGCGACCGGCAGGCTGACATTCACGCGCTTTCCATGCGCACACTGACACCGGAACAGCAGCCATGACCATGCAGGAACAACTGAAAGAAATCATTGAACAGAACCGGGTGATTCTGTTCATGAAAGGCACCCCGGATTTTCCGCAGTGCGGCTTTTCCGGGCGCGTGGTGGAGATCTTAAAATCGTGCGGCGCGCGGTTTGCGTCGGTGGATGTGCTCGCCGACATGGAGGTGCGCGAGGGCATCAAGCGCTACGCCAACTGGCCCACCGTGCCGCAGTTGTTCGTCAACGGCGAGTTCGTCGGCGGCTGCGACATTCTGTGCGAGATGTTTGAGAGCGGCGAATTGCAAACCCTGCTGGGCACCGTGGACAGCGCCAGGGCCACGGACAACGGCAACGCCTGAGCGCCCGGCCCGGCGCACCCGGCGGCCGCCGTCATGGACAAACTGATTGTGGAGGGCGGCCGCCCGCTGGTCGGCGAGACGCGCATTTCCGGCGCCAAGAACTCGGCCCTGCCGGTGCTTATCGCCTCGCTGCTGAGCGAGCAGCCGTTGCGGATCGGCAACATTCCCCACCTCCGCGACATCACCACCACCCTGGAACTGCTGGGCCGGCTCGGCGTGCAACTGTCGCTGAACGACCGCATGACGGTGGAGGCCGATGCATCGCAGGTGGTTGATTTGTGCGCGCCCTACGACCTGGTCAAAACCATGCGCGCCTCCATTTTGGTGCTCGGCCCGCTGCTGGCGCGCTTCGGCGAGGCGCGGGTGTCCATGCCCGGCGGCTGCGCCATCGGCTCGCGGCCGGTGGACTTGCACCTCAAAGGCTTCGCCGCCATGGGCGCCGAGGTCAGCGTCACCGACGGCTACATTGAAGCCCGCGCCGCCCGGCTGCGCGGCTGCCGCATCGCCCTGGACCAGCCCTCGGTCACCGGCACCGAAAATCTAATGATGGCCGCCACCCTGGCCGCCGGCGAGACGGTCATCGACAACGCCGCGCGCGAGCCCGAAGTGGTGGACCTGGCGCGCTGCCTGAACCGCATGGGCGCGCGCATCAGCGGCGCCGGCGAAAGCCGCATCACCGTCAGCGGCGTACCCCGGCTCGGCGGCGCCGACCACCGCGTGATTGCCGACCGCATTGAAGCGGGCACCTACCTGGTCGCCGGCGCCATCACCGGCGGCGACGTGCGGGTGCGCGACGTGGACCCGGCGCTGCTCGGCGCGGTGCTGGCCAAGTTGCGCGACGCCGGCGCCGAGGTGGACAGCGGCGGCGACTGGGCGCGGGTGCGCGGCGGCGGCCGGCTGGGCGCGGTCAATGTGCAGACCGCGCCGTTTCCCGGTTTTCCCACCGACATGCAAGCGCAGTTTTTAATGCTGAACTGCATCGCCGACGGCACCGCCACCGTCACCGAGAGCGTGTTTGAAAACCGTTTCATGCACGTGGAAGAGTTGCGGCGCATGGGCGCCAGCATCCGCATGAACGGCAACACCGCCACCGTGCGCGGCGTCGCCCGGCTGAGCGGCGCGCCGGTGATGGCCACCGACCTGCGCGCCTCGGCCTGCCTGGCCCTGGCCGGCCTGGTGGCCGATTCGCAGACGGTCATCGACCGCATCTACCACATTGACCGCGGCTACCACTGCATTGAGGAAAAACTCGCCGGCCTCGGCGCGCGCATCCGCCGCGTCACCGCCAGCCAGTGGCGGCGCGAGACCGAGCGCAAGGCGGCCTGAAGTGGACGCCCTCACCATCGCCGTCGCCAAGGGCCGCATTCTGGACGGCGCGCTGCCGCTGCTCGCCGCGGCCGGCCTGGCGCCCCTCGGCGACAGTGAAAAAAGCCGCAAACTCATCCTGCCCACCGCCCGCGACCAGGTGCGGCTGGTGATTGTCCGCGCTTTTGATGTGCCGGCCTACGTGCGCTTCGGCGCCGCGGATCTCGGCATCACCGGCAAGGACGTTCTGCTGGAGCAGCGCGGCGCCGGCTTGTACGAATTGCTCGACCTTGGCGTCGCCCGCTGCCGGATGATGGTGGCGCGCGTTGAATCCGCAGAGCCCGCCGCCGGCAGCCGGCCGTTGCGCGTGGCGACCAAATATGTGAACACGGCGCGCGATTTTTTTGCGGCGCGCGGCGAGCAGACCGAAATCATCCGCCTCTACGGTTCCATGGAACTGGCGCCGCTGGCCGGCCTTGCCGAATGCATTGTGGACCTGGTCAACACCGGCCGCACCCTGCGCGCCAACGGCCTCACCGCCACCGACGCCATCGCCGACATCAGCGCGCGCCTGGTCGCCAACAAGGCCGCCGCGCGCCTGAAACGCGGTGCCATCACCGCCGTGGTCGACGCCATCGCCGCGCAAACGAAGTGAACCTCCGCATCACCAAACTCGACACTTCAGACTCCGGCTTCAGCGCCGCTTTCCAAAGCCTGCGCAGCGGCGCAACCATTCCGGACCCTGCAGTCACCACTTCGGTGCGCGAGATCATCAACCGTGTACGTGAGCACGGCGATTCCGCGCTGCTCAGGTACGCCCGCGACCTGGACGGCGCCGCCGCCGCCACCGCCGCCGAACTGGAAGTACCGCGCGCCCGCCTGGACCGCGCCCGCGATGCGCTGCCGGACCCAGTCAACCAAGCGCTCGCCAAAGCCGCCCAGCGCATCCGCGCCTACCACGAACAGGAACTCGCCCACGCCCAGCGCGCCTTTGAGTTCAGCGACGGCGACGGCAACCTCTGCGGCCAGCGCGTCACCGCTGTCGCCCGCGCCGGACTCTACGTCCCCGGCGGCCGGGCGGCGTATCCGTCCAGCGTCCTGATGAGCGCCATCCCGGCGCGCATCGCCGGTGTCGGCGAGGTATGCATGGCGGTGCCGCGCCCCGGCGATGCGGTGTTGGCCGCAGCAACCATGGCCGGCGTGGACCGGGTGTTCGCCATGGGCGGCGCCCACGCCGTCGCCGCTTTTGCCTACGGCACCGCCACGGTGCCGAAAGTGGACGTGGTGGCCGGCCCCGGCAACGTGTACGTGGCCGCGGCCAAGCGCATGGTGTTCGGCGATGCGGGCGTGGACATGGTGGCCGGCCCGTCGGAGGTGGTGGTGGTGTGCGACACCGCCGCCGACCCCGAGCGCGCCGCGCTGGACCTGTGCGCGCAGGCCGAGCATGACGAAAGCGCGCGGGCGATTCTGCTGTGCGACGACCCGGCGGTGATGGCCGAAGTGGAGGCGGCGCTCACCCGCGCCCTGCCGCGCCTCGCCCGCCGCGACATCATCGCCAAATCGCTGGCCGGCAACAGCGCCCTGATTCAGGTGCGTGACATGGGGGAAGCCCTCACCCTCGCCAACCAAATCGCGCCGGAGCACCTGCAGTTGATGACCGCAAAACCGGCCGAGTTGCTGCCCCTGGTCACCAGCGCCGGCGCCGTGTTCCTCGGCGGCCACAGCGCCGAAGTCCTCGGCGACTACTGCGCCGGCCCCAGCCACATCCTGCCCACCGCCGGCAGCGCCCGCTTCGCCTCGCCCCTCGGCGTGGCCACTTTCCAGAAGCGCACCAGCGTGGTGCACTGCACCGCCCAGGGCGCCGCCGCGCTGGCCGGGACGGCGGCGGTGCTGGCCGAATGCGAGGGGCTGGATGCCCATGCGGCGGCGGCACGGGCGCG